>JASJDF010000006.1 GCA_030065715.1 Xenococcaceae cyanobacterium MO_188.B19
TCCAGCAGTAGAGGTAAATAATTGTCCTTTATTAGTCAAGAATAAGTTTTTAGATTTAAGTTTTATTATGCCACCATTGCCGATACCATTCTTATTTATTGTGTTGAAAATCGAACTGTTACTATCAATAAAAAGTCTTTCTTCAGCATTAATAATTATGTTGCCTAAATTACCATTTCCCTTGAAAATATTTTCGCTAATTGTTGCATTTTGTGTTAATTTTAATGATTCTGTATTAATTTCAATATTACCAGCATTTCCTTGACCAATAAAGATTGTATTAAAAATAGAACTTCCAGGACTATTAATAGAAATATTTTCTTCAGTATTAATAATTATGTTGCCTGTATTTCCTTCACCATAATTAAGACTAACTATTTTAGCTCCGTTAGTAATATCTAATTTTTTAGTATTTATCTCGATATTACCACCCTGCCCTTTTCCGTTAACAATAAAATCAAATCCTTTTGATTCTGTTTTTAATTCTTTTTCAAAAGCTAATCCAATTTGATTAGTCGCATTAGTAGGAAAATTTGAACCACCGCGTTGAGAATTTCGACTACGTACTCCATCAAAAATAACACTATCAGTCCCATTAATTATAATATCTCCTGCTTGAGAATTAATAGAACCTTTAAAGGGTCTAATTCCCGCAAATAGACTACTACCATTTTTTACTATTACAGTTTGACCTGTTATGATGATATCTCCTCCACCTTTCCCTTGTACATCTATTGATGCGTCATTAATTAATGAAATATTACTTAAAAGACTATTATTAGGGAATACTAAATTACCATTAGCGTTTATTTGAATAATACCTTCATTGGCTAATCCTCCCACTTGAATTTTTCCACTTAATGCTGTTAACCCACCGCCATTTAATTCAATATCGCCACCAACTAAAGTGATATTTTGATTGGGATTTACTTCTAGACCAACTAGAGTATTAACTATTTTTTCTTCAAGAGGAATATCTTTTCTAAAAACAGGAAAAATTGTAGGTAATTGTTCATCGCCAAAACGCTCTTCTTTGATTAAATTAGCCTGATTAATAATTTTACCTGGATTATTTAGTCTTAAACCAATTGGTGCAGTTACAGTTAATAAAGATTTATTATTAACATCATTAGTACTAAACTCAGTATTATCAGCAAATAAAATACTTTCCGCAGTAGTAGCGAAAAAAGAGCCACCAATATTGAGTTGTGCATTCTCACCAAAAACAATTCCCGCAGGATTAAGAATAAATAAGTCGGCTTGCCCTACATTGCTAATTAAACCATCAATATTAGAAATATTACCGCCTGTAACACGAGTAAAAATACTCTCAATATTAATGCCATTATTAAAGAAAACTTCTTGGTTAGTATTTACATTAAATTCTCGGAAACTGTGAAATAAATTATTACCTCTAGTAGCACCACCGTCAACTTGTAAAAGATTGTTAGTAGAATTTACAACCGAGCTTTCATTTCCTAAAGATTGGTCTGGGATTAATTGTGCTGATGCTGAATTATTGAGTAAGAAAGGAGTAATTGCAGTAAGAAAAGATATTTTAAATAGGTTTTTCATTATGAAATATTAGAACTGTATAGAATCTGTATCTATTTATCAAATAAAACAATTTAGATAAACAATATAATCCACAGATATTGAATAAGTATTTCATTAATAATACTTTTAGTCAAATCTACTCCTAATGTGATAATCAAAGTCAATATTTCTCGCTGAGTTTTAAATATTTATTGAGTTAAAGTTGCTTTGTAAGAATTATTAAAAGTAGCAATTTTGACATCTCATTGAGATAAATATTGCATGATAATTACAGATATTTTGATTATAGCGATCGCGTAGCCTTCTCTTTGAGATCGCCCTACTCAATCAAAACAAGGATAATTGCCCAGGACTAAAAGCACTATATTTGCTGTCCACTCCGAACGAGTTAAATGTTCTGGTCTTTCTCCTGGTTTATAACATCGCTTTCCACAGCAAGAGCAACGCCAAGCAAGCCGATTCTTTCAGTTGAGACAAAATTAATCGGGATGAATTTTAGGTTTTTTTGAGATTATGGGTAGATGACGGGTAGATGAGATTTTTTTCTAGAACAAGTAGTTTATTAGTACTATTGATTTTATATGTTTAGGGGAGTAAATATACTCCCTTGAAAATGCTTTTTTTCTTCAATTTAGTTCACTTATACAAAGCGTGCCATAAACAAGTACACAACAAATCCAAGTTAAAGGCTTGAAGTATGGCTTGAGCCGTGTGATTGGAGACAGTCACGCACGGTTCTTAGGGGAGGGGAGAGTCGCGAGGCTCAAACCTTACCCGACAAATGCCTTTACCAATTGCAAATTAAAAATAAATCAAAAGGTTTAAACCTGGAATAGTGCGGGAAAGAGTCCAGAGAAGCAAAATAATATATAGAACTCCCAAACACCATTGATACCAAACCAAAGTAGCAATAATTCCTGGCATATGTTCGTCTCGCAGGCGGATATCATTAAAACCAAATTTGAGTATGTTATTTAAACTAAAATCATAATAATTAAGCCAGTTCCATCTTTTAGACCATAAAATTGGTTGATAGCGGTCGCGGCAAAAGGGAAATAAAGGCATAATGGGTAACCTACCTAATAAGAGACGAAACTGACGGAATGAACCGTCTTGTACGAAATAGGTAAGGTTGAGTAATTTGTGATATCTACCCTGCCAATATAGGCGTAGCAAAAGACTAATGGGGATGGGAATTAACACAATTGCCAGACAAGCTAAAGTCAAATAAGGCTTATCGGTAGTTATAAAAATATTGATAATGCCCAACACCGTCAAAGTTAGATAACTACCTACCATGCAGATAGTTTCATAACGGTTGGGAATTATTGGCTGAGAAATACCTGGACGATAGCGGTCAATTAACCAAAATAAAAGGCTAAAAAAAGCGATTGCCACTAATCCGACATTAAAAACCAAATTGACATTAGTACCATAGTTACCTAGAAGTAGCAGTAAACTTAAGCTTAACCAGTTTAAAACTTGGCTAATAAAAGTAATGCTAAATATTCTTTGCCAAGATAATTTTATAAGGCGATCGCTCAATTGTTGGAGTATTAATTTTTCTCGTTGGTATTCAATTTGATTGGCATCAGCTATTTGTTCTAAACTACGAAAATTACGCACTAAATTGCGTAAGACAGTTTCATTACCTTGATAACGATCTACTACCAAAAGATTGCCAATAGTGCCAATTTCACCAATAATTTTGGCTTCTGCGCTATCAAAAGCCAAGCCAGCCACATTGATATTCGCAGTATTAGTAAAAAAAGCATTACTAAAGTCAACTCGGTTTAATAAATTAACATCTTGAAAATTAATTGTTGAACCAACATATACATCTCGTAAAACAATATTTTTTTCAAAAGTCGCATTAGTAAAAATTACCGAGTCTAAAAACTTACTCTTAGAAAATAACAAGCGATCGCGCCAGATAGTTTTAGTAAAATTAGCAGGTTGCCAAAAAACACTACGACTAAAATCGGTGAGCTGCCCAAAGATGGCTTCTTTAAATTCTACTGATTGCTCAAAATTACTATTGCTAAAATTTGCTACCCCTTGAAATTGTGCCAAATTAAATTTAGTTGGCTGAAAAAAATGACTAAAATCAAAATTAACATCTAGATTAAAATTAGCAGCACTTAAGTCTACGGTTTGACCAAATATACTATTACTAAACTTAGCTAACTGCTGAAAATTAGTATCAGTTGCCAATACTGGTTGCAAAAATAAACTATCAGCAAAATCTGCGGTTGCTGTAAATATAGTGCGCTCAAGCTTGAGTATACCTCGAAATACACTAATTGTTTTGATTGGTTGATTGACCCTGGCAGAAAGTGGATAATACTGTTTAATTTGTTCCTGTTCGGTGGGTGTAATTAAAGAAGATAAAGCACCTTCGGCTAAGGTAGTTGCAATTCCTAATTGACTAAAATTAAAATCCCCTTGAATAATTGTATCACTCAAATCTAAGGCGATCGGTTCTTGGGTACGACTAATTTTTGTTTTAATTTGTTGATAAAATTGGTTTCTGAAATTATTAGCTTGAGGAGTAAAATCGATAATATATTTACTGAGATCGATAGTATTTACTCCTTCTTGTTTGACTAGATTGTCTAGGCGTTCTTCTAAAATTTTAATAGTCAGATAATTTTGGTTTTCTGATATAGTAGCAGCCTGTACAGAATTACAGTCGCTCAATAATATGCTGAAAATAATTAATATCAAACTAAATAGGGAGGCTAAATATATGGTAATCCTACATAAGTTGTGATAATTAAATAATGTTCTTGGAAAATAGGGAATAGGGAATAAGGAATAAGAATTTACCATAAATAGTTTATGATTACTATATAATAGATTTTAAAATAATTTATACATGGAACTTAAAGATAATAATAAATCAAGGTATAATTAACTACTAATTAATTATTGGTTTTTTTTATAATTTATTTCCTGTAAAAAATTATAGAAATCATTTTTTAAATACTTACTGAAAAGTATCAAGAAAAAATGAATGATAATTTCTGGCAATGCTGGAAATGATATTTTAAGCGGAAATCGTAATTCAGATACTATCTTTGGCAACGACGGAGATGATCGCCTGATTGGTGGATTCGATGATGATTTCTTAGAAGGAGGCGTAGGAAGCGATCGCAATACTTCTTGGCGGGAGGCTGCGATCGCTTAACCCCCATCGCTTCAACATAAATCTTTAACTAAAACAATGATTGGGTTGCCGATTATTAGTAACAATAAATAGTAAGAAAGAAAATGTTGAAATTAAGCTATGATTACTACTTTTTCTGCTGCTAGTTCTCTTGAATCTCTATTAGGGCAAGAAGCTCAAAGCTTATTGACTTACAAAGCTAAGGTATCAAAAGATTTACTGCATTTGCCTGGAACAGATTTTGTTGAGCGGATTTTCCTAAATAGTGACCGCAATTCTCAGGTACTACGAAGTTTGCAACAGCTATATTCTACAGGAAGACTGGCTAATACTGGCTATCTTTCTATTTTGCCTGTAGATCAGGGAATCGAACACTCGGCAGCAACTTCTTTTGCACCTAATCCGATTTATTTTGATCCTGAAAACATTATCAAGCTAGCTTTAGAAGGTGGTTGCAACTCTGTAGCAACTACATTGGGAGTATTGGGGATGGTATCCCGTAAATATGCTCTAAGTTATTTCATGCTATACAAGATGTTTATTTATCAGAGCTAGTAACAATTGCTTAATTAGGAAAAGATCGCCTTTTGTGGTTTGCTTTGTCAAATCGCGCACTGTCAACTTGGCAAAAGCTGACAACAATCAACTTACAAAAACTTCCCAACAAACTTCAGATAACCTTGTCTTCCATGTTGCTTACTCCAGAATTTAACCGAGGATTGAATTGAATTGAGACAAGCTACTATTTCCGATGGCTCTAATTTCTCTAACTCTAGTTCTTTAAGTCCTACTTCGGTTATTTCACCAGCCGAAGGCTGTCCGTGAGACAAGAGCAAACCTCTCGCTAATAGTTACATTTATTTAAAGTTAGTATGAGTTAATTAATGCCAATTTGGCAACATATTTCTCAATTGTTTTCTACTATTTTTGGTAAAACTTAAAACTATTTTGAGTTTCGTATAATAATTCCTCATTAATATTTAGTAAAAAAATCATGAGTGCTTTTTTAAAAACATTATCAAAATAGTTTTTGACAGATAAATAACAGGAGTTACTGCTGAAAACAGAGCGGGAGAAATAGCAATGGGTAAGTCCAGAAATAATTTAACTCAAATATTAGGGCAACTTTTCTTAAAGGATGACCAAACAGAAAGAACAGCTAAAATAGAGAAAAAAGAACCTTCTACAATAAGTCTTTTATTATTAATTTTTGTAACTTTAAGTTTCTATAATTTTGAAATTTATCAATTGAGCAATGGTGTTAGTAATTTTGTCGATACCGCTATGGAAAAGTTGCTGTACTAAAATCAATGAGTAAAGCGTCTTTAAAACGGAATACCTCTCTATTCCTTGCTAAGTATGGAAGTTATTATTACCAGAATTATAGAAACACGAAATTAACTGAGCTTTCTGGTATAGGCTCAACCCTCTAACCAGATTAGGCTTGGTTTGGGACTTGGTTCTGATATTTATTCTTTGAGCTGAGCGCTTTGATCTAAGCTAGTGGTAGCCTCAAATGTTAATTAAAGTAAGAGAATTTGTCAGTTCAAAGGGTATTAATGTTAATGATCAGTTATCTATTAATAACTGAATAGTTATTTATGGAATGCTTCTCATTGGAAGTGTGAGATAGCAAAAGGTAAATCATGGATTTAATTGTTCGTCCTCTAACAACGCTGCCCCTCGAATTATCTGACGTAGAAATTGTCGAGCGTAAGGGTCTGGGACACCCAGATACTATTTGTGATGCCTTAGCCGAAGAACTGAGTATAGCCCTATGTCGCTTTTATCAAGAACGTTTTGGGTTGCTACTGCACCATAATGTAGATAAAGTTTTACTTTCAGGAGGTATGGCTCGTCCCGCTTTTGGTGGTGGCAAGGTACTAGCACCGAGCGAAATTTTTCTGGCTGGTCGAGCCACCCAAGAGTTCAAGGGCGTTAAGATTCCAGTTCAAGAACTAGCAATTGAGAGTTCTCGAAATTGGTTACGTAACAACTTTCATGTCCTAGACCCAGAAAAACATATTAAAATCCATTGTTTAGTCAAACCGGGTTCTGTAGAGCTAACGGAATTGTACGCTCGTGGTACAGAAACTAACATCTGGCTGGCGAATGATACTTCCTGTGGCGTGGGCTTTGCGCCAATGAGTCATCTCGAACAAGTAGTTTATCAGGTGGAAAAATATCTTAACTCCCCCAAAGTTAAAGAATCCTCTCCTGAAATTGGCGAAGACATTAAGGTCATGGGAATCAGAAGAGGAGCCCAAATTTGCCTCACCTTAGCTTGTGCTTTTGTTGATCGCTTTGTCAGGGATCTGGACGATTATAGTGCTAAAAAAGCCCATCTCCAGAAAATAGCCCAAGAAGCTGCCCAACAGGTTATTAACAAGTCTATAACTATAGAGCTCAATACTGGAGATGATTTGAAGCGAGGTAATTGTTACCTAACCGTAATCGGAACTTCTGCGGAGGCAGGAGATGATGGTCAAGTGGGTCGAGGCAACCGAGTCAATGGTTTGATTTGCCCTTATCGACCGATGACCTTAGAGGCAGCAGCCGGGAAAAATCCCGTAACCCATGTGGGCAAGTTATATAATGTTGTTGCTAATCTCATGGCTCAGACAATCATTGAGGAAATTGAGCCAGTTAAAACCGCCTATTGCTATCTTGTGAGCCAGATTGGTCAACCAGTCACGCAACCGCAAATCATCGACGTACAACTTCAAATGTCAGAAAATCAAACCATCAATAAGTTCCAAAGGCGCATAGAAGAGATTGTACAGAACCATCTATTACAGATTAATCGGTTGTGGCAAAGGTTAGTCGAGCGTGACTTCACTCTTTACTAATGCCGACAAAAGGTTACTATTTTCTGAGGATTTTAGACTAATTTATATCCATAACCGATAAGTCTACTTCATAAATCGGATTTAGTATAAGAGGGGTGAACTAGGCTTAGTAGTCTTGGACTATATTCAGAAGCTTGGAGACAGGGCTGCGGGTAATAGAGCGCAGGTAATAGGCAAATATAGTGGTGCTTGTAAAGATATTGCCAAGCAGTTCAATGTACCATTTGTAGCCTTAGCTCAGATTAATAGGGGAGTAGAAACTCAAAACAATAAGCGACCTTCAATGGCATCTGTGAAGGATTCAGGAGATTTAGAGCAGGACTGTGACCTAATGATGATGCTCTACCGAGATGAATATTACAGGTCTGATACTAATGAGCCTGGAGTAATGGAGATAATTGTAGGTAAAAATCGGAATGGAAGTACTGGTACTTGCAAGGTGGAGTTTGAACCTAGTATCGGTAAATTTTCTTGAAATACCTTTATATTGTGAGTCTAAAAAGCGAGTTTGTATTAGGGAATATAAGGCTACTAAGATGTTCTCATACCTCGACACACAACTCGAAAACCGCAGGTTTCGCTTTTGCCCAAATCCTCGTCGCGATAAGAAGAACGACACAACCAAGGTATACTACGCCAAGAACCCCCACGCATTACTTGAGATTTCTCTTTTTCTCCATATAACCGTGCACTACCATCAGTTGGAGCGTTATCATAGCCTTTGTGCCAAATGTCTAAACACCTCTCCCAAACGTTGCCGTGCATATCGTATAATCCCCAAGTGTTAGGATAAAAAGTTCCTACAGGAGTTGTTTCTTTTCTATTTTTACCTTTTGGTCCATAGTTGTACGATCCACCTTTATAATTCACTAAATCACTGGTAATAGTTTCTCCAAAGTAAAATGGAGTTGTTGTTCCGGCTCGACACGCATATTCCCACTCCGCTTCTGTTGGCAAACGATAGGATTTTCCTGTTGCCTGAGAAAGGCGTAAGCAAAACTCCTCTGCATCAACTTCGGAAACTCTTTCCACTGGTCGTTGATCACCTTTAAATTTTGATGGATTTGCCTCTAAATCTTTGAAAACTTTTGGCATTGCGGCTACTTTTCTCCACTGTGCTTGAGTTACAGGATATTGACCCATCCAAAACTCTGGTATTTTGACTAAATGTTGTGGTTTTTCGCTATCAGTATTAGGATTATAGCCAAAAGCACCATCATTTTCATTAGGATGACACTCTGTATCAGGACAGCCCATCATAAAACTACCTGACGGAATTTTTACCATAGTTAAGATGACACCCTCACTTAAATTCTCCTTAAAACAACTATTTCTCATAGCTTTAGCTTTCCTTTGAATAGCATAAAGATTTTTTTTCTCTAAGCCCATTCCTAAGACGTTACCTTCCACAACAATTCTTGTTTTTCCAATAACTTTATCGGTCAAATTTACTATCACAGTCTCAAAATTAAAGTTTTCGGATAATACTTGTGAAGATATAGACGAATTCAATTCATCTTGTTGTCTGCACTGCTCCTTGTATAATGCTTCTGCTTTTTGTCTTTCACGTCGTTCCTGTTCTTCCGCTTCTTGTTGCTTACGTTGTGCCTCAGCTTCTTCCTTTTCTTTACGCTCAGTTTTTTCTCTCTGTTTACGCTCAGTTT
This sequence comes from Xenococcaceae cyanobacterium MO_188.B19, assembly GCA_030065715.1. GTDB lineage: Bacteria > Cyanobacteriota > Cyanobacteriia > Cyanobacteriales > Xenococcaceae > JASJCP01. The sequence continues at coordinate 9,240 of JASJDF010000006.1, forward strand.
CTTCTCTCTGTTTACGTTTAGTTTCCTGCTCAAATTGACATTTTAATTCTCTTAATTGTTCTTTCTGTACTCTTATTTCTGAGTCCAGAAGACCTCGTAAAACAAAATTATTATCAAAAGGTTTTCTTTTGTTCTGATGCCATTTTTCAAAAGCTTGTTTTGCTTCAGGTGTATCAATTTCTTTTAAGGATTTAGCCGCAACATCGCAAACTCGTTTGAGTAACCATAAGCCTCCTGGACGTTCTGTATCATTCAGCAGATTGATCAAACTGGTTACAACAGTTGTACATTGATTTTTTCCTAGGGCTTCAGCAGAAGTTGCACGGATTTTAGCTTGAGCATTCCCTAAACAGTCAGTTAAGCCAGAAATAGCTAAAGTTTTAACTAAATCAGAAATATCAGGATTAGAAGCGATATCTTCAAGGATACTGACAGAAAATAACCTTATTTCTTCATTATCATTATTAAGAGATTCAAACAAGGCTTGAAATACACTATGATAATCTTGAGCTTCTATAACTGCTTCACAAGCAGTAAGGCGAACATCTTTATCTGAATCTTGTAGAACTTTGCTAAGGATTGGTGATATTTCACTGCTACCAAATTTTTTCAGTGATTTGATAGCTGTTCTACGTACTTCTACTTGTGAGTCAGCTAAGGCCTCAATCAAGCCAGAAACACAAGCTTTATCTTTTAAATTAGATTTTGAAAACGAGCCAAGCTTCTCAGCAGCAAACTGACGGACGTTGGGTTCATGATGTTGCAAGGCTGAAACTAAATGTGGTAAGGCAGCAGTCTTTCTTCCAACCCTACAAAAAGCTTTGAAAGCAGCTAGACGAACAGAAGAACTGGAATCAAGTAAAGCATCGCAAAAGACATTCATTATTTTAGAACTATCTCCAAATTTTTCTAGTTCTTTAAACTTTTTTAGTTCATTAATAATGAAAAGACGTACGTTCGCTTTTTCACTTAGGGGGAAAACTTCAGATAAATATTGAATAGCAGTGACATCATCTCCAATTTTTCTAATATTGTTGACTGCGAATATACGAATACTTTCATTTTTACTGTCAATACATTGCTTAAGAGCTGGTAGAGTAGGTTTACCTATTTGCTCAAGTAAATCAGAAATATAAGCACATTTTATTTCGTTACGATAACCATCAATTGATTTCCAAATTTTACTAAATATTGGACTTGTAATATGTTTAGTAACAGGTTTAGATAGCCATGAAGGAACTAAAAGTGATACACCTGATAATGGCAAACCAACGATTACTCCTATAGAAAAAGATCTAGCTACTTCTGCTGGTGATATAAGACTTATATCTTTGAGCAAATCAATAATTACTTTTGCGACTATTTCATCAGAAGCGATAACTCCACCGGTCAGACATTCTGCGGCTAAATAAGAATTCTTATTATTAAGAATATGATTTATATAATGTTCAGCCTTTTCTGAATACAATTCACATAAAATCTTGATCGCTTGATCCCATTCGCCTTCAGTTCTCCATCCAAATATATTTTGAGATAAACTAGGTTTCGATATCTTACTTACACTTTCTAGTTCTGCTAACTTAAGTGCAGCAAAATAATCTCGCAATAATTGATGAGAAAAGTGAATATTGCCATTCTCAACTTCTACAAGACCAGCATCTTGAGATAATTCCCATACTGTCTCACTCTGTAAACAGTTTTCAGATGACTGCTTCATTGCCTCTACAAAAGGTGCTTGCGTTGAATGATTTTTATCGATCATATTGAAAGCAAGATTGCCTAAAATCCTTTTAGCTACTTGTATATCTGGAAGCTCTTCTGCATTTCTTAAATCTTTCTCTCGTTTCCATAACTGACGAACCAATACTTCAAATAGTTGTCCTTGAGTAGAAGGTAAATCTCTTTCTCTTTCTGTTGTGTAAAAAACTATAAATGCTGTTAAAAAATAAGGATTTTGTGCTAATTGAAAAAGATGGCGATTATTATCTTTTTTATTACTATTGACTGAAGGCAATATTTTATCTAAAAATTGTTCAGTATCTGAACCTAAATATGATGTCACAAACGCTCGAATATGTGATTCATTCATTTTCTCCATCAAAACTACTGGTAAGTCAAGTTTTAGCTCTTTGGAATAGTCTCTAACACGACAGGTAATCACTATGTGTTTAGGGGATTTATCTGACCTTAGCCATTCACTGAGACTCTCGACTTTTTGTTTATTCTCTTGACTTTCTTGATTTATCTCATTAAGTCCATCTAAGCAAAGTAAAATATCTCCATTTATCAGGCGATGTATAGGATCATCTGCAAAAGGCCAGTTCGCACGGATGAATTCATTAATCGTTCTTTGATCAGTCCAACTAGGTAACTTCAATAGCAGAGGTAAAGGATGAGAAGCATCTCCTAGTCGTTTACAAGCAGCATTGTATGCAATACGATACAATGTGGTCGTCTTACCCATACCTGGTTCACCTAACAACACAAAGCTTTCATATTCTTGTGTCGCTTCTGAAATGTTGTTTAACGTTTTTTTCTGAATCTGGTTGTCTGCCGTTTCACTTCCAGCATTATCAGATTGTTCTAGAATGCTAAACTCAGATCCTAATCCCCATTCTTCTGAAAGATGCCTTTTGGAACTATTCATCTTTTTAGATTGGGTATTGATATCTGCTTGGGCAGATAATTCAACAAAAGCTCTTAGACTTTTCTTCCTTTCCAAGTTGGCACAGAATTCATTAAGATAATGCTCCTCAAGGATTGCAGGGATAGCTTGATGTAAGAGAGGAGATGGTATGCAAAATCCGACTTTAATATTTGGTGATGTTTCTGCAACAACCGCCATTCCCACGACACCTTGTAATTCTTCATTCCAGATTGCTGTGCCACTGCACCCCTCGCCAAGAGAAAAACCAGTTCCGCTCTCAACTTGTAGCCAGCCACCAACACCTTTTTCTCGAATTGAGCCATCAATCCATACACCTTCGTCATAATCATTGAGAAAACCGAATGCTCTAAATTTGTAATCCCATAAATTATCACGATAAACAAAATGAACAGGTTTAGCTTTAGTTGGTAAAGGACTGTCCAATTCTAAAACTGCAATATCTCCACTATCATTTGACTCTATTGGTTGCCAATGGATAACCCTAGCTGTTAAACGTTCTGAATTAATTTGAGGAAAGTCCAAATATAATTGCTCTTGAGGTGGTGAAATACTTTGAGCAATATTCAACGCATCCTCTACTACAATTTTCATTTAGCTTATCTGTTCTACTTTATTAAAGTTTTCTACTCCCAAAATATATATGACCTTCCTTTATATTACAAGTAATCTGAAGCTTTAATTCTGATAGTTCCTTAAATTAGAAAATTAAGAATTTCCTCTTATTCTTTAATTTAATGCTTTGCTGGTGATGGTTGATTTTTTTTGTGATATTTGAGAATCAGACTTATCTTTGCTGACAATTGCCCAATAACATCGAAACGAGGAATGTTCTCACAATCTAAGAGTAAAATACTGGCTTTCATCTTCAGCGATATTTTAGCCAATTAGCATCTATTCAATAAACAATAATTAAGACAATATAAAATACCTTTTTGAAGGCTTACGTCGTAGAAGTTTAAATATCAAATTCATAATTTATCCCTCTTTTATGACTATGGGATAAAAAAATAAAAATTCAATCTTGAAAAGGTTACGATATAAGAATCTCAGCATTTTTTTCTATTATTTATTTGCTTCCCTGGCTTGGCGATCGCCAAGCCAGGGACAATTGACCAATCTCAATGGAAATAAGGACTCTAGAAAAGCCTTTACAAAAGTTAATCCTAAAGTAACAAAAGAGGGATTATACATTGATTTTAAAAATCGGATTTCGTATAAATAGGGCTTAAGCTTTATCTCCCAGTAACAACCAGCAAATTAAATGACTAGTACTTTGACAAGCTATTTTAATCAGTCTTTCTATCCCTTAACTATTATTTTTGTCTATCTTGTGATTCTGGTGATTATTTCCGAAACATTAAATCGTTTTATTAATAACGATCCAGAATTAACTAGGAAAGTAGTTCATATTGGCAGTGGTAATGTAATTCTACTCGCTTGGTGGTTGCATATCCCTGGCTCAATTATTGTTGCTGCTGCGGTTATCGCTTCTATAATAGCTCTGACTTCCTATTTTTTACCAATTCTTCCCAGTATTAACAGTGTAGGGCGTAAAAGCTTGGGTACGCTATTTTATGCCATTAGTATTGGTATTTTAGCTCAGGTTTTTTGGCAAGACTATCCCCAATATACCGCGCTCGGTATTCTAGTTATGGCATGGGGTGACGGTATGGCTGCCATTATTGGTCAACGTTTTGGCAAACATTCTTATAGGGTGTTTGATATTAATAAGAGTTGGGAAGGTTCATTAGCAATGGCTTTTGCTAGTTTTATAGTTACAAGTTTAATCTTAGTATTAACTCAAGGAAATACCCCACAAACTTATTCAATAGCAGCAATTGTAGCCATAATTGCTACGGCTTTAGAAGCTTTTTCTAAACTAGGAATTGATAATCTTACTGTTCCTTTGGGTAGTGCCAGCTTATGTTACTTTTGCAGTCAAGTTTTCTTAAGTATATGAGAATAGCTAATCAAGAAAGATTTACAATTATCTTATAGTTGCAGTTGCTCTGTATTAAAACAGGGAACTATTTAGTGGATACACACCATGAATAACCCAAATCAACCTCCCAGAAACGAAATTGATGTAGATGCAGGAACTTTACTCTTAATAATCTCGGCTTTAATTCTAGTTCCTCTACTATTTACTGGCTTTTTCTCTCATTGATGGGGAAGTTAATTATAATTACATCCATTAGAATTAATTTTTTACCAAGAGAAAAAACATATTTTTCTAATATATAAAAGCGTCTTTTATTCATTGAGTAGAAAATAACTTTGTGATTTAAGTCACAGCGTTTTTGTATTGGTTTACTTGAGAATTGAAAAGTAATAGTGAAGTAATTGTTAAATTCTTAAAATTAATTTTATTTATGGATAGTAAGGTTAAAACATCAACTTGGTTAGAGTTGGCGGAATATTTATCTCTTGGGAGTTTGTTTTTTGGAGTAATTACAACAGTAATAACCAAAGAAATTTTATACTTATTTATTCCTCTATCTTTTACTTTCTTATTTAATACTATTAATATTCAAAAATACAAAAAAAATAATCGATTAGTTTTAACGGAACTTCAACAAAATCATAAAAACTATAATGATATTGGCTCTTCTACAACAAAGGGGTAAAATGTAGCTTAAGCTACATTTTACCCCTTCAAGAAAAATGGATATTCATTTAGACAATTTATTGGGATTACCAAATGTGACAGTTTTTACTTGTTATCAAAAAGAAGGATTTCTAATTCTAGAACTAGAATTAATCAATCAATTTATCAATTGTCCATATTGTCATAAATCCACCGATAATGTCCACCAAAATCGTCCAATTTTAGTCAGAGATTTATCAATTTGTGGACAGAGAGTATATCTAAAAATACCTCGTCGTCAATTTGATTGCTCTAATTGTCAAAAAGTTTTCACAGAACAACTGTCTTTTCGAGAAACCCGAAGACAATATACAATTAGGTATGAAGAATATATCTACGAAAAAGTCAAAGAATTAACCGTAGAACAAGTGGCTAAAAATGAACAATTAAGTCCAAGAAGAGTAGATAATATTTTTCAAAGAATCGCTAAGAGAAAAAAAAAGACTGGGGACTACCAGAACGTTTAAGCTTAGATGAATTTAGTCGGAACAAAGGACAAGGAAACTATGTGACAGTAGTGAGTAATCTGGAGCAGGGGAATTTACTAGAAGTAATTGATTCACATAAAAGTAATGAAATAATTGAAAAACTAAAAGTTCAGCCTCAAGAAATTCGAGAAAATGTTAAAGAAGTCAGTGTGGATATGTGGGGTGGATTCCAGAAAGTTATTCAAGAAGTATTTCCTAATGCTTTAATTGTAATTGATAGATTTCATGTCATGCAGTTAGTCAATAAAGCTTTAAATAAAATACGTATATTATTAGGGATTAAAGGTTTAAAAAAACGCTATTTACTTTTAAAAAATAGTAAAGATTTGACTCAGTCAGAAACCCAAGAATTATCAAAACTATTAACTTTATCTCCATGTTTGACTATTGCTTATGAACTAAAAGAAGAGCTACGTAATATTTATGAAACCAGCACAACTGTCAAGATGGGTATCAGAAAATTTAAAAAATGGTTGATTTGTGCTAGATGTTTATTTGGTAAAACAGCTGAGACTTTAAGCAAACATATTCAACAAATATGCAATTATTTTGTTAATAGAACAAATAGTGGAATAATGGAAGGAATTAATAATAAAATTAAATTAATTATTCGTCAAAGCTATGGTTTTAAAAGCTTTGATTCTTTAAGAACTAAACTATTAGCTTGTTTATTTTAATAAGATTTATTTATCACCATAGGTGCAGGAGAGCCGAAAATTGCGTGCGCCAATACTATAAAGAATTTCTACTGTTTGAGTCAGATTTTTGACGGATTCTTCAGGATTAGCATCTGACACAATTTGATAGTCATTTGCACCTCCCCAAATAATATATAGAGCATCCTGATTTGCTGGTTGATTAGCTTGAAAAAGGTCTGCTGCAAAAACATTAACTTGGGTCAAAATACCAGGAATTAGTGTTCCCGCTTCTCCAGCACCAGAGAATCCTGTTTGCGCTCCGCCAAAAGCAAAGTTAACGCTATTATCTGCGGTTGATCCATTAAAATTGAAGTTAATTCCTGGTTCGGGAAATAGAGTAATAGGGCTTGATGTTAGTTCTGTTGAGGGAATTAAATTTAATTCCAGTTTTGCTGCCAAAAAATCTACCCATACTAAACCATCAGCAAACCTTCCATCCTTATCATAAGGAGGGACTGGAGGGATAACAGGAACATCAATACCTAAAACCTCAGTAAATGGTTGCACTGCTTGGGTAACGTTAAATATATTACCTGGATCGGATAGACTATCCCCAAAAACATATGCTTGGCTAAAACCCAGTGCTTCTGCCTCAGTACAAACTACAAAAGGGACTAGAGAAAACAGTGCTACTGATAATAATTTATGTTTCATTGTCCAAGGTGCTTGCTACCCTAGTTGAAAAATTTTTATGTGGCTATTTAAATGCTTCAATTTCAAGTGATGTAAACCGTTGAAAATTTTCTTACGGTGTTACTTAACATCTATCCCATCATCTCAAGAAACCCTGATAAGTACTGTGAAGTTTGTATTAAGATTGTATGTCTAAATAGTGAAGTGATTATATCTGCTTTTTTATACTTTATATTACCCAGGGTAAGAGGGTCTCAACCTAGATTGACAAATGGGTGAGAAACGATCTCCAACAACAATCAATAATTGACCATTAATTTTACAAAAACAGCTTATAAGCAGGATTTTGGCTTTCATCCCAATAGACATAACCCAGAGTTTCTAAGAAAGCTTGCCATTGCCCCATTTCATCTGGTGCTACTTGTACACCGATCGCGATTCTGCCATAATCAGCCCCATTATTCCGATAGTGAAATAGGCTAATATTCCAATTAGGACTCATGGAATTCAAAAATTGCATTAAAGCCCCTGGTCTTTCAGGAAATTCAAAGCGATATAGTAGCTCATTTTCAGCTAAAGGCGATCGCCCTCCTACCATATGACGCAAGTGCATTTTGGCTAATTCATCATCGGTTAAGTCAATAGTTTCAAAGCCATTTTCCTGAAAAGTATTGGCAATATTGATGGCATCTTCACGATTTTGAATAGATATTCCGACAAAAATATGAGCTTTGTCCGCATCTGCTATACGATAGTTAAATTCTGTCAGGTTATGCTTGCCAATACACTGACAAAACTTGCGGAAACTCCCTCTAGCCTCAGGAATAGTCACACCAAATATAGCTTCTCTTCCCTCTCCAAATTCTGCTCTTTCTGCTACAAAACGCAAGCGATCAAAGTTCATATTTGCGCCACAAGCGATCGCAACTAAAGTTTCATTTTCGATATTTTCCCTTGCTACATAAGCTTTAATTCCTGCTATGGCTAATGCTCCCGCAGGCTCTAAAATAGAACGGGTATCTTCAAAAACATCTTTAATAGCAGCACAAGTGTCATCCGTACTAACTAAAATAATTTCATCCACATATTCTTGACAGAGACGGAATGTTTCCTTTCCCACTTCCCTAACTGCTACCCCATCAGCAAACAACCCTACTTGAGATAATCTAACCCGCTTCCCTGCTGCTAAAGATTGGTACATGGCATCCGCATCTACAGGCTCAACACCAATAATCTTAATTTGCGGGCGTAATCTCTTGATATAGGCAGCAACTCCCGAAATCAACCCCCCTCCCCCAATAGCAATAAAAATTGCATGGATTGGTTGCTGATATTGACGTAAAATCTCCATCCCAATTGTACCTTGCCCTGCAATCACATCGGGATCATCGAAAGGATGAATGAAAGTTAAACCCTTCTCTGCTCCCAATTGTTTGGCATAAGCGCAAGCATCATCATAAGTATCTCCTTGTAATACTACTTGTCCCTCCCTAGCTCTGACTGCATCTATTTTCACTTGGGGGGTAGTGACTGGCATCACGATAATTGCTTTTGTACCTAATTTTTTAGCAGCAAGAGCTACTCCCTGAGCGTGATTACCTGCCGATGCAGCAATTACTCCTTTTTTAAGGATTTCAGGAGGTAATTGCGCCATTTTGTTATACGCTCCCCGCAACTTAAAGGAAAACACCGACTGCATATCTTCTCGCTTCAACAATACTTTGTTACGGAGCCTGGCAGAAAGATTAGCAGCATCTTCTAGGGGCGATTCTTGTGCTACATCATAAACACGGGCAGTTAAGATTCTCTCCAAATAGTCGGAGTTCATAATCAGTAAATCAGGGAATTAGGAACAGACTGTATATTGTACTTGAAACAATTTTCAATTCATAATCAAAAATTGATAATTGATTAAGTTTTATCAAAATATATTTTTTTGTAACTTTTGCTACAGAAATATGGCGTATTTACATTTGTAGGTGATATAGTGATTTCACAAGGGTTAAACCAGTAATGAATTTATCAAAAGCAATTTAATTAGCAATTTGGAGGAATATATGTCAGCTCAAAGTCAAGCCCGTTCTTTAATGAATCGTCATCATCATCTCATCAAACATCGTCAACAATCCCTTCTGCGTCGTACAGCAGCAGAAATTGGCGTAGAAGTTGAGCAAGATTATTGGGCAAGCATTCAAGGTAAACCCAACAGCAGTTTTAGTAAAACCTATGATCGCAGCAAAGCTTCTTTAAGTTAATTTTTTATACCTGAATATTGGAATTCTTCCATCAAAATAGGGGCTATTTTTCAGGAGAAAATAGCCCTGTTTCTTAATTATCTTTTTATTGAACTGCTAGTTCTGGTGGTAAAGAATGAGAAAACTTTTTAACCAGCTTGCGGAATTCTCCTCCTTCAATGGTTTCTTGTTCGATCAGAATATCTGTAATTCTTTCGATAGTTTGGCGATTGTCTTGAATAATCTTTTTGGCATTTTCATAGCATTGTAGGGCAATAGTGCGGACTTGAGCATCAATACGAGCAGAGATTGCTTCTGAATATTCGGCACGTTGCATGGAGTCATTGCCCAAAAATACTGGTTGCTCCTGACTTTCTAAAGATAATAAACCCAAGTCAGACATCCCAAATTTAGTCACCATCTGTCTTGCCATTGATGTTACCTTTTCCAAATCATTACTCGCCCCTGTGGTAACTTCTGTATCACCAAAAATTATATCTTCCGCAGCTCTTCCCCCTAATGTAGCGGTTATTCTGGCTAAAATTTGATTTCTAGATACTAAACCCTGTTCTTCATCAGGGGTAAACCAAGTCAAGCCCTGAGCCTGTCCCCTGGGAATTAGAGTTACTTTTTCCAAAGGATCATGACCAGGAGTTAGAGTAGCAACAATGGCATGACCAATTTCATGATAGGCAATCAACCGCTTGGCTTTACTATCTACCAAGGGAGTACCTTCCATTCCTGCTACTACCCGATCTACCGCATCATTAATCTCTGACATAGTTACAGCTTCTTTCCTGCGTCTGACGGTGAGAATAGCAGCTTCATTAAGTAAATTAGCCAAATCTGCCCCACTAAAACCAGGGGTGCGACGGGCGATCGCTTCTAAAGAAACTTCGGGATCGATTTTTTTATCCCGACCATGAACCTCTAAAATCCCCAATCTGCCATTGTAATCAGGATAATCCACCATCACTTGGCGATCAAAACGACCAGGACGTAACAAAGCTGTATCAAGCACATCAGGGCGGTTAGTAGCAGCAATCACAATTACTCCGGAATTCCCCTCAAAACCATCCATTTCCGTGAGTAATTGATTGAGAGTTTGTTCTCGCTCATCATTTCCGCCACCAATACCAGCACCGCGCTGACGACCTACCGCATCAATCTCATCAATAAAAATCAGACAAGGGGCATTTTCCTTCGCTTTACGGAACAAATCCCTAACTCTCGAAGCTCCAACCCCCACAAACATCTCGACAAACTCTGAGCCAGAAATACTAAAGAAAGGAACTCCTGCTTCTCCTGCGATCGCTTTTGCCAAGAGAGTTTTACCAGTTCCAGGAGGACCAATTAACAACATTCCCCTGGGAATTTTTGCCCCTACTGCGGTGAATTTTTCGGGTTCTTTAAGAAAAGTGACAACTTCTTGCAATTCTTCCTTAGCTTCTTCAATTCCTGCCACATCATCAAACTTTACGCCTGTTTTCGCTTCCATCTGGAATTTAGCCCTAGATTTACCAAAGCTGAAAGCTTGACCAGAAGCATTAGCAGAACGACGAATAATCATAATGAGTACTGCTAACAGCACAAAAATGACCATTAAATTAATTAAAAGACCAGCAGTAGCAGAGCGATCAAGGGAAGTCTTAGGATCAAAATTTGGAACAGAATTTCTGATTTTAATAATTAAATCTGGGTCTTTCTCAAACAGCAAGACATTCTTGCTACTTTCCCCTTCTGGTTGGTCTGTGAGGGTTACTTTGGCACGATGATTTGTTTGATCCAATTCAACCTTGCTAACCTCTCCTCGTTCCAACTTTTCAATAAATTCGCTGTAACTAAGAGATGAAGGATTTTTTTGAGCCAAAGCAGGTGTTCCCAGAAGAACCGTTTGCAATATCATCCAACCAGCAGCTAGCCGACCAAGAGAACCAAATTTACTTTTAGGCTTTGCTGATGTCTTCAGCCTTAGATTTTGTGGATTATAAATGCAAAAATTCTTTTGAGACTCTCGTTTCATCTGACAATCAGGTTTGATAAAAAATTATTTGGGTAATTCAACGATAACGAAAAATTTGTGAGATTAGCTATTGATTCAAGGTTTTAGTATAAGCTCAGAGTATTTTTGAGATTTTTGAATTCCCAATCAGCAGGAACAAAAAGGTAAGCTTCTCAATCTTAAACCTCATTCCCCTAGAAAGTGTGGTTTTGCCCTAATAAGCTAAATCCTTACTATTTTCATTCCCTGTTAGAATATTCCCTCAGAAGCTATTTTAGTAAAATTGAGGGTTTCAGAATAAATGGGGTTTAATATCTGGATTTTGATCTAATTTCCTAACCATAGCAATTTATTTGAGGATGCTGGGTATTTTAGAGGTTGTCGGTGATCCGTAATTGCGGATTAGCGGTGGTCAGAGAGACCTCTCCATAAAAAGACGAGACTTCCTCTGACTTCGTTAATCTCCAAAACATTGCGGAATTCACATAATATATATTCTTGCCTAGTCAATGTATTTTTTATTAAATTTGCGAAATCTCAATCAGTCACTTTGATAAATTCCTGGGAAATATCTTTCCCTGTCCAAGGATCTATATGATTTACTGCCCAATAATTTAACATCTACAAAACCCAACATGAACACAGAATTATCAAATCAAGTTTTAGATTCAAATAAAGATTCATTATCAGGAAATCCCATCAACATTTTAGAGACCGAAGTTAGTAGTGTATCTCTGAGTGTTGATAGCTTGACAGGATTGCCTGGGGACACAGTCACAGTCCCCATATTGATTAGCGATGGAGCAGGTGTTGTTTCATTAAATTTACTTTTAAAGTATGATCCCAATGTTCTGAGTATCCCCGACCCCGATACTAATACTGATGAGAATGAAAGAATTAGAAGAGCAGGCATTAGTGAAACTTGGGTTTCATCTGAAGGAAGCAACCCCACAGCTAACGTTAATTCAGAAACGGGAGAAGTCAATATTAGTTTGTTCAAAACTGATACCGCAGCAAATCCAACCTCTGATAGAGTCCTGGAAATAGATTTTCTAATTTCTGATGATGCAACACTAGATTCCACTACTAGTATTGATTTACAATCGTCTCAAGGGGATAGTACTTCTCGTATTGGAATTGGTAGTCAAGATTTACTTCTCACTGATAGTGTTTTGAGTGATGGTGATATTACTTTCGGACAATCAACAGTATTAGATACTCAAATAAATCGGTTTCAAAATAAAGATCGTCCTGGTACGTTTTTATTTGCCAATGAGGGAGAAAGCGTAACTATTCGTAGGGACTTTCCTAACTTTGATGAAGAAGGACCAGCATTTAAAGTATCACAGGAAGCAGCAGATGGTTTAATACGCTTGAATCGGTTTCAGAATGAGAATGTACCTGGTACTTATCTTTTCGCAACTGAGGGAGAAAGCGTAAATATTCGTAGGGACTTTCCCAACTTTAAAGAAGAAGGGGTCGCCTTTTATGTTTATGGTGCTGATGCCAACAAAGGGGTAGATTATTTCCGCTTCCAAAGCAACAATAACCCTGGTACTTATGTTTTTGTTAATCAAATAGAAAGAGATAGTATTCTTGCTAATTTCCCTAATGACTTTACCTTAGAAGGAGTTGCTTTTGAAGTTGAACCAATATGAGTCAAAAAGCACAATACACATAATAGTCAATTTATTATTATGTAATAGATAGAAGGTTATCTATGGTGGTAGACAGATTATCCTTTTGTTTAATTTGTCACCAATCCCCATTGTCTTCTTATCAAACATCTGTAGTGCTACAAAAGATAAATTGATAACTAGGGGCAAATCAACAATTTACAAACAACTATTAAGGTTATAATGTTTTAATATAAATATTACTAATCGTTCATCTTTACATAATCACAATTGTGCAGAGACGGAAGTAGGTTTTTAGCAAACCGAAGGAACGCACCGCATCCAAATTTGAAAGAGGATTAAACGATGCTTGTGCTTTCTTTATGCTTTTTAGGAGTAGTAGCGATCGCAATTTACCTTAGTAGTAAAATTGAAGACGAAGTGTTTAAAGTCGGTATGCTCATCACCGCTTTAGCCTTCTCTCTGGTTGTTTTAATCTGTGCACCTTGGACAATCAAACTAATGGTGGCAGCTATTAGTGCCTTGGGAAGTATCTCTATAGAAGATTTGCCCTTCTAGTTGCCCAGACAATTGAGAATATATACATATTGGAGATAATTTCCTATTAGTCAGCGATATTTGTTAATATATGTAAACTAAAATCAAGGAGAATTAAACTGATGTCTTTACTCATGGAACTAGCAACAACTACAGGAAGTAAATTTCCCACTTACTTTGTGGCTGTATATGTGGTAGGTTTTATTGCTGCTGTGGGCATCGGTTCAATTGCCTGGTACAATTCCAAGCGTCCTGCTGGTTGGGAAAATGCCGAACGTCCTGATTTTATTCCAGGGATGAATGTGGAAGAGGATAAAAAGCAGGATGATCAAGCTTAAAGTTGTTAGGATTAAACTTGACCTGTACTAAATAAACGACCAATGACTTCTTCAATGGGGGGATCATTGACACTCAAATCTCTAATTGGCAATTGAGCTAGAAGGCGGGAAATAGTTTCAGTTAAGTTTTCTCTGGGAACAAAAAACTTAACTTCTTGCCCTTCTATAGATTCTATTTCTCCATATTCTCTTAAAATTTGTTCCGATAGGGGTTGAGCCAATTCAACTTTAACTTCTCGGCAAGGGGAAAAGCGTTCTAATAAGCCATCGAGACTACCATCGTAGATTAATAAACCTTGGTGAATTAGTAATACGCGATCGCATAATGCGGTAATATCAGTCATATAATGGCTGGTTAGCAAAATAGTAGCTTGATACTGCTGGTTATATTCCTTTAAAAATTCTCTAACTGAAACTTGAGCATTAACATCTAAACCCAAAGTCGGCTCATCTAAAAATAGTACTTGGGGATGATGTAGTAATGCAGCTAATAATTCCGCTTTCATTCTCTCCCCTAAAGAAAGTTTTCGTACTGGCTGAGTGAGCTTACTTTCTAAAGACAACATCGAACTGAGCTGTTCTAAACGGTGATTAAATATTTTGTCAGGAATTTGATAAACTGCAGCATTGATTTTTAGGGAGTCTAGGGCTGGTAAATCCCATAGTAATTGCTGTTTTTGTCCCATAACTAGACTAATTTTCTGCAAAAATTGGGGCTGACGACGAAAAGGATTGTAACCTGCCACCCTAACCTTTCCTGCGGATGGATGAATTAATCCTGTAAGCATTTTGAGGGTTGTGGTTTTTCCTGCGCCATTTGCTCCCAAGAAACCGACTACTTCTCCTGGCTCAATATAAAATGTTACATCTTGTACAGCTTTGATTTGACGATAGGTACGATTAAAAAAGTGATTCAAAGTACCTTTAAGACCAGGCTGCTTGACTGCAACAGGGTAAGTTTTGCTTAAATTTTCGACAGCAATAATAGACACTATAACTTTCCTGAATTTACCAATGAGTCTGGATGATAATCTTTAGAAACAATCAGAAAAACTTGATAGCTGGTGAGGGACAGAACTAAATACCTTTGATTGGGAACTATCTATTACCTGTAACTTCGATGAGGTGTAAATTTGATTTGATTCCCAATAATAGCGATCGCTTGTTAAGGCAACTGGATCTTGATTATAGTTAAATTCTGGTAGAAATTGTACTTGTGAATCATAACCCAATTTAGGGCATTTTTCAGTAAAAGCAGTTTCAACTAAGATTGTTTTATTATTTCTCTGTATGATTAATACGCCTTGAGTTGGTTTTATTTTTACAATGTAGGAATTATTTCCATTATCTGCTTGATAGGTGTGGAGTTGATCTGTGGGGTAAGCAGGAATAAAGTTCGATTTGAGGCTTTTATTTTTAGCTGTTCCCATATAAAAATAGCGATCGCCAATAGCGCAAAGGTTAACATGAAAATTAGTTGTCTCAAAGCTGCCAATTTCTTGATAAGCTTCTCCAAACTGTTGGCAGTTGTCCCCCACTTGATCGACAATGAAAGAGTAATCCGTATTGGAATTACCAGCGACAGCGGGGAATGTGCAAGTTGTAGCTGCACTTACCAATAAACTTAGCCATAATCTGCCATACATGATTGCTTCTCACTATTCAAGTAGATAATTTCTTAGAGTGACCAACTCTAAGGTATGTAGTTCCCTTTAATTAAAATATGTAAACTTAGTCTAGAAAACCACTACCAGTTACAGTAATAAAATTGTCCATGGCAAATTTAAAATAACTATTGTTGACCAATTCCAGAAAACGCTAGGATCATCCATAACATAATAAATACAATAAGGAATAGTCAGTTCAGAATAAAATTATGGGAGAAGCAAAACGTCGTAAATCTGCCCTAGGGGATAAATATGGTCAAGAAGCACGAATTCTACCTGGAATCCCCATTACCAAATCTCAGGCAGATCAGTTTGTAAAATTGACAAGTAAGGGTGCTTGGATTGGAATCGGTTTGATGATTGCTGGTTGGTTTACTGTCAGGTTTATTGGTCCTGCTTTTGGTTGGTGGGAAGTTTATTAATCTAACTTATAACGTAACTATATACACCAAAAAAATTTTAAATTCCAACAACTGGGAGAAATCTAGAATGAGTGACAAGAATCCCTACGAAATACTTGGGGTTACAGAAAATGCTTCTTTTGAGGAAATACAGGCTGCTAAAGAACGTATCTCCCAAGAATATAGTGAAGATAATAAGATGGTCGAAAGCGTAGAAACAGCTTATGATTCGATTATTATGGAGCGTCTCCGTTTGCGACAGGAAGGAAAAATTAAAGTACCCGAAAGAATTAGATTCCCAGAGCGCAAGGTAGAAACTCCTAAAGCTAAAAATACTACTACCACCAATAGCACTCCTAACTGGGTTCAGGATTTGGTGGATAATCCCTCTCAGACGGAAATTTTGATTCCGACAGGATTATTCCTAGTTTTATCGATTATTACAGTAATTTCGCTCAATAATAATAACGATGCCTCATCTATGTTGATTGGCTTAGGTTTTATGAGTAGTCTTTACTTTCTTAATCGTAAAGAAAACCGTTTTGCTCGTTCACTTTTAATCAGTTTAATGGCTTTAGTCGTTGGTGTAGGTTTGGGAGTTGCGATCGCAGGAGGGTTAAGAGGCAGTAATGTCATGATTTCTAACAATCAAGTTGCCTCTGCTGTGACTTTTACTCTATTTTGGTTTGTTAGCTGTTTTTTACGCTAATTAACTAAGCTATTGATTAATAGGTTAGAGGAATTAAAGAAGTGATTTTATTCACTGCTTGTTGCAGATTATCGAGGATGAAATCAGGTTGATGTAGTTCTAATTGGTTGCGATCGCGAATTCCCGATAATACGCCAATTGCTTTCACATTATGGGTTTTAGCAGCTACTATATCGGCTTCAGTATCCCCTACCATCCAAACGTCACTGGCAACAGGCAATTCCTTTAAAGCTCTAGCCATTAACAAGGGTTTGTCTTTTACATCAGCAGTTTTAATATAGTTATTAGGTAAGCAGTAGCGACGATCAGCAGGAAAAAATCTTGCTAGATCATACTGCTCAAAAGCTGCATTAAGCTCCTTTTCTTTCCGCATAGTCATAACCGCTAAATCAAATCCTAGTTTTTGGACTTGTTCTAATGCTGCGATCGCTCCTGGAATAATCGTATCATAGACTAAATAAGGTAGATTATGGACTGTATCTCTGCGTAAGCGAGCAAAATCTTCGGCTTGAGTTGGATCTAATCCTGACATTAAGCCAATTTTGCGCTCTGGAACCCGACTTCTTTTTAATTTCCAAAACTCAGCTTTGGATAATTGATTAATTGTTTGGTTCGGATGTTTTACCTTTTCTAGACAAGACTGGTAAACATGATAATAGCGAGGGGAAACATCCATTATGGGACCATCAAAATCTGTAATCAGTCGCAGCATTCTTTATTTAATATTAAGCTTTGTTACAACTTAATATTAAACCATTATGAAGTCGCTAGTAGTTCCCCAGGATACTTACACTAGTACTCGTCAATTTTGCAATGATGGATTGAGATAAGACAAGGCAGTCCTAAAGGATACCGCTTCGCATAATAAGGGGGACAGGAGAGAAATTTATCTCAGATCACCCTAACTTAAAAAATCTATTTTTTAATTTGGATTTGTTTTGGTGTGTAATCAGCAATGTTTACATAACCATTTTCTCGCAGAGTCCAAATAAAGTTATCACTTAAGACTAGTAAGCTAATACCTATTACTAAAATATACGTTTCCAATAATTTATTCATTTTTCTATTTGCTTAAAGTTTATTTAGATGAAGCAGAATTAAAACTATTAAATTAATTGTTTATACATCAACTTGATTTACAGAGGGTTACCTATTAGCCTGTGACAAAGGAAATTTAAAGTCTACAGATAATCAAAGGTAAGAAAATAAGCTGTACCAATTAGTTGTGCAAACCTCTGTAATTCTTTCGTTGTTATTAATTAGTTTGCCAATCTTGAATGAATTCTTGATGAGGCTTTTATGAGAGAAATTTCATTGACTCTGATTAATCAAATCACATCACTAAATGTTTGCTACCCATAAGGCATCTCTGAGTACTAGGGGAAACAGATATAGCGGTTCTCACAGTTATGCGGTATGCCCAATGAACAATGAACGATGAACGATAAACGATGAACGATAAACAAAAAGCTTAAGGCTACTGTACTTCATCAGTACGAGAACTGCTATATTTTTTTGTATAATAAGTCATAGTCATAATGATTATGATTTGGAGGTTGAATTTAATCAATGGCAAAACTCAAAGAGCGACGGGTTGAAAATGTCAATGGTGATTTTTATGTTGATTCTAGCTGTATAGACTGCGATACTTGTCGTTGGATAGCACCAAACATCTATCATCGCGCTGGAAATCAATCTGCGATATATCATCAACCCAGTAATAAAACTGAAAGAAAACAAGCAATACAAGCTTTATTATCTTGTCCGACAGCTTCCATTGGGACAGTAGAAAAACCCACAGATATTCTGGAAGTACAAAAAACTTTTCCTTTACTGGTAGAAGATAACGTTTACTATTGCGGTTATCATTCCGAAAAGTCTTATGGCGCAGCTAGTTATTTTATTCAAAGAGCAGAAGGAAATATCTTAATAGATTCTCCTCGCTTTACTCCCCCTTTAGTTAAAAGACTCGAAGCATTGGGAGGAGTAAGCTATATGTATCTCACCCATAAAGATGATATTGCCGATCATCAAAAATTTCAGCAACACTTCCAATGCCAACGTATTTTACATGAAGCAGATATTACCCCAGAAACTGAAGCTATAGAAATTACTCTATCGGGAAATGAGACAACAGAATTAACACCAGACCTTTTCATTATCCCTGTTCCAGGTCATACAAAAGGTCATACTGTGCTGCTGTACAAAAACAAATTTCTGTTCACTGGAGATCATCTCGCATGGTCACCTTATCTAAATCATCTCTATGCTTTTCAGAGGTATTGCTGGTATTCTTGGTCAGAACAACTCAAATCTATGGAAAAACTGGCTAATTATACTTTTGAGTGGGTTTTACCTGGGCATGGTCGTCGTTATCATAGCGATAGGGAGGAAATGCAACAACAGATGCACCAATGCTTAAGCTGGATGAAACAATATAATTAGAGCTTTTGGAGTTAAAAATAATGTTTGAGCGCATAACATTCGATCCACAAATTATGGGTGGTAGAGCTTGTATTAGAGGAATGCGAATTACAGTATCTTTAGTATTAAGTTTAATTGCCAATGGTATGAGTAACCAAGAGATTATTGAAGCTTATCCATATTTAGAAGTAGAAGATATTGAAGCTTGTTTGAAATATGCAGCATTTTTAGCCAACGAAGAAATACATCCTTTTACTGAAATGCCAGCATGAAATTTTTAGCAGCTAGTAAAGACAATTTGCCCAATGTAATTATTTTTAGGTTAAAAACAACTCTTCCTAATTGTGTCAATTCTAGATTGTCTATTGTACTTTCTGAATGTGCTGAAATTTTAAATAATGGTGCAATTATTATTGTGGAAGATTATCGCTATCGGGTTCGTAATCTTCCATTGAATTAGTAAGCTGGCAATCGTACCATCTTATACTAACTGGGTCTCCTTCCGTAAATAAGACTCGATAAAAGGATTAAGATTTCCATCCATAACATCATTAACATCGGTAGTTTCTTGCTCTGTCCGCAAATCCTTAACCATTTGATAGGGATGAAAAACATAGTTACGGATTTGATTTCCCCAAGCTGCTTCTACCATATCCCCCCGAATTTCCGCAATTTCTTGAGCCCGTTGTTCTTCTAAAATTACTAGCAACTTAGCTTTGAGTAAGGTAAGAGCTCTTTCTTTATTTTGTAGTTGAGACCGCTCTTCTGTACAACGAACTGCTAACCCTGTGGGAAGATGGACAATTCGCACTGCTGTTTCTACTTTGTTAACATTTTGTCCTCCTTTTCCCCCAGCGCGAGAAGTGGAAATTTCTAAATCTTTTTCGGGAATATCCACATTAATACTTTCATCTCCTAGATTTGGCATGACTTCAATACCAGCAAAACTAGTTTGCCGTTTACCATTGGCATTAAAAGGAGAAATTCTTACTAGACGATGGGTACCTTTTTCTCCTTTAAGATAACCGTAAGCGTAACGCCCTTCGATTTCGAGAGTAGCAGATTTAATACCAGCCTCATCTCCTGAAGATTCTTCTGTGAGTCGTACTTTATAACCTTGTTTTTCTGCCCAACGAGTGTACATTCTCAGCAGCATTTCTGCCCAGTCTTGAGCATCAGTACCACCAGCCCCAGCATTGATGGTTAAAATTGCACCTTTTGTGTCGTAAGTACCAGCAAGGAGTCTTTGTAACTCCCAACGATCTAATTCTTGTTCTAGCTGTCGAATATTTTGCTGTGCTTCTACTGATAGAGCTTCATCTGTTTCTAATTCTAGCAGTTCTGCGATCGCATTAGTATCTTCCAGAGAATTTTTCCATTGATGATACTGTGCTAGATTCGACTTAAGTTCATTGAGTTCTTGCAGGGTTTGTTGAGCTTGCCCCTGATTATCCCAAAATTCAGGTTGAGATGCTACCTGCTCTAAGTCAACAATTTTAGCATTAAGGTTAGGTAAGTCAAAGATACTCCTGGGTTTTACCCAGGCGTAAAGAGACAGTTTCAATTTCTCGTTTCAATTCCGATAATTCCATGATTTTCTTGGTGATTCTCCACTTGTCTCTATTTTAATTAATTCTGCATCATTAAGTGGATTTCTTGCATAAATCAGGAAAAAGGGAAAATTAGTCAAAAAGCTTACATCGAAAATTTCGCTAATAAATTGCATATATCTAGACTCGAACGAATTATAATAAGGGAGGAATAAATCACAGACTAAAACCCTAAAACGATCATTAATTATTTTTATACGAAGTTTATAATTATCTAAATCTATTACTATCAAAACTATATAATTTGTAAGATTATTAATGTGAAACTCCAATAATAATCAAAATCTTTTGGTTTATTTTTCAAATTAATCTTGTGCTAATGTGACCTATTGATTATATGATTTGCAACAGCACAAAAATTATTCTTTTTTTAAACTAGAAAAACCTTGATGGTGTAATTATTAAAATTACCTGGCTTGACAGTTAAAACAACTCAAAAATATTAACTTTTGATTGAAAAACTGTACTAATCTAAATGTCAGAAGCTGCTCGTGTCTCTAGCAATCAAATATTATCATCTTTACCCAACTCTGTTTATCAGCGTTTAAAACCTTATTTGGAACTCATTTCGGTTAGTTCTGGAGAAATACTACAGCAAAAGGATGAATTAATTAAAGAAGTATATTTTCCCCAACAATCCTTGATTTCTCTCCTATTGATGATGTCTGATGAATCAGTCACAGAGATTAGTTTGGTAGGAAAGGAAGGAGTGGTTGGCATTAATGGCATTTTGGGTGGTAACTTGAACAAGACTTTGTCAATTGTGCAGATTGCAGGTACAGCAGTAAAAATCCCAACCCAGATACTTCAAGAAGAGTTTAATCGTGGTGAAGAACTTCATCGACTATTATTACTATATACTCAAACACAACTAAACCACATTTCTCAGATTGCTGCTTGTAGAACCCACCATATCATTGAGCAAAGATTTGCTCGTTGGTTGTTATTGGCTCGGGATGGTGTAGGGCAAGACAATTTACCCGTAACACAAAAATCAATTTCTCTAATGTTAGGAGTTCGTCGCGCCAGCATCACCGAGGTGGCAATTTCCCTACAAAAAGCAGGAATTATTAATTACACCAGAGGTGAAATTACCATTACTAATCCTAAAGAGTTGGAAGTGGCTGCCTGTGAATGCTATGACAATATTAAAGCGGAATATACGCGGTTGCTAGGTCAAAGACTTTGAAAGAATATCCAATTCTCAAATAGAACGAAGCTTCGTAACTTTTTGATTAATTTATGTACGGTAACGTACTATTTAAGCAACCTATATTCGGTATTATCGGTAACAAACAAAATAACTAGTCAGAAAAGCTATGGATACTTACTGAGTTGAATTTTCAAGTTTCACTTTACGACATTAGTTAATTTTTTTTTTCAACATTATTGTTAGACTTTATTTTCTAGTGACCGAAAACGCCGAATCAAAAATAATCAACCAAATACTAGCGGCTTTACCTCAATCTGAATACCAACGTTTAGCTCCCCATCTAAAACAAGTATCATTGTTTGGGGGAAAAGTTCTTCAAGAACCAAATGAACCAATAAAGGAAATTTATTTTCCTAATCAAGCCATGATTTCTTTAGTATCAATTATGTCTGATGGTTCTACTACAGAAATTGGTTTGATTGGGAATGAGGGAATGGCAGGATTACCAGCAATTTTGGGGGGCAACTCTACAACTAGTCGTTCTATTGTACAAATTCCAGGCTCTGCAATGGTCTTACCTGCTGAAGTACTGAAGCGGGAATTTCATCGTGCGGGTAAGCTTCAAGAGTTACTATTAATTTACACTCAGGCATTATTAACTCAGGTTTCTCAAAGTGCTGCTTGCAATCGTCAACATACCATTGAAGCAAGATTAGCTCGTTGGTTATTGTCTGTTCAAGATTGTGTGTTAAGTGATGAATTACCCCTAACTCAAGAATTTATTGCCAATATGTTAGGGACTCGGCGTTCTGGTGTAACGGTAGCTGCGGGGACACTACAGAAAGCAGGTATGATCCGCTATAATCGGGGTAAAATTACGATTACCAATCAAAAAGATTTGGAAACAACCGCTTGTGAATGTTATCGTTTAGTTCAGCGAGAATTTATCCGATTGCTAGGATCTAGGCGTGGTTAAAGTAACTTCTCGGAATAGATTTTAAAAGCAAAATCAAAAAATTCCTCAAGATATAATATCTTGAGGAATCTAGATGAAAGAACTTGTTTAGCAGGATTACAAGCTTAAAATTAGGAGCTATGTTTTAAGCTGCAACTAAGGTATCTTCTAGAGATTCCCAATGAATATAGCGATCGCCACCTACTTCTAAAACCACCTTAATTCGGGGTTCAGTTTTAGGTAAATTTATTAAATATTGTTTCTCCTGACGGGATAAAATATGTCCTTCCATAATCCATAAAACCAAGCCTTTAGAATTTGCTGGTAGAGTTTCCAACTCATAGGAAGCGATAGGAGGAATAAAATATACATCTCCTACTGCTGCACCTTGATCAATGTTTTTCTTACCCAAATGAGGTGGACGAACTCCGTGTACAGTAGTAAGATAGGCAGCTAAATCTCCCAAACCTCTAGCAGTGATATTAAGAGTTTGATAACCAGCAGCTCTTACCCGTCTTTGAAAACGCCCTTCGATTCCTCCTTCGAGGGGGACATATACCCCTAAAGCACCAAATTTTTCTAGATCGCGAATAAATGATTTACCAGTAACAATGAGTGGCATATTGTTTTGAGTTAATTACTTAAGATTAAGAATTTTTCCTTACACTATATTGTATGACCCCAAAGAAAATTTTAGGATAGAAAAAACCTGTAGGGACGCAGCTTACTGCATCCCTACAATCAAATTTTATGGATAATTTTGATAGATGAATTTTGGTACTAGTCTGCAAACACAATTTGTTGTAGTTGCAGGGGAGTAGCGATAGTCATATCATCAAAAGCAAAGAAATCTTCAGATGAACCATTAGAGTTGACAATTTTAAATTCTACTTGATCAAAAGTTTCATAAGTTCCGTCGTCTTTTTGCTGTCCAACGATACCAATATATACGGCAGAGCCAGTATAACCACCATTGGTAGTAGTTGCATAAAGATTGTAAGTTTCATTGTCAATCGTACCTACCAGTTCTCCATCTTTATAGAGCTTAATGGCTAATTCTCCCCCAAAATCACCTAAATCATAAGCATAGAAGCCAAAAGCAGCAATTTCTTCCGTCATATTAATAGTGAAAGTAGAACCACCACCTACACTGGCTGAAGTACGCCAATACTGAGAACCAGAAGCTGCATATCTACCTTTTAACAATTCTCGCCCTACTTTATAATCTCGGTCAGCATTTTGTCCTTGAGTGTCTTCAATACTGTAAACTTGACCGTTTCCAGTTAAAGTCGCTGTTCCTGCACCTGGAAAACTAAGACTTAAATTAGCAGGAGTTGCCCAATCATAATCCTCAAATTGCTCTGTACCAACGTCAGTAGTTAACTTATTTAAAAATTGTGTTTCGGCATTTTGACTGCGATTAAGAGATGCACGAGTACCATTTCCACCAGTATTAATATCTTCTGCGGAAATTACTTGAAAA
>JASJDF010000310.1 GCA_030065715.1 Xenococcaceae cyanobacterium MO_188.B19
CGGAAATGCGCCCGCGTAGTAGGGGAAGTTTTAGGTAAATATCACCCTCATGGTGATACCGCAGTCTATGATGCTTTGGTTAGAATGGCGCAGGATTTCTCCATGCGAGATCCTCTAATTAACGGACATGGTAACTTTGGCTCCATAGATAACGATCCTCCCGCAGCAATGCGTTATACAGAGTGTCGTTTGCAAGCCTTAGCCACTAATGCCTTATTACGGGATATTGAAGCAGAAACCGTTGATTTCGCCGATAACTTCGATGGCTCCCAACAAGAACCCGTAGTACTTCCCGCTCGTATTCCTCAACTGCTGCTTAATGGTTCATCTGGTATCGCTGTAGGGATGGCAACCAATATTCCCCCTCACAATTTGGGAGAATTGATTAATGGCGCGATCGCAATCATTCAAAATCCTGAAATCACTGACCTAGAGTTGATGCACCATATCCCTGGTCCTGATTTTCCCACAGGAGGACAGATATTAGGCAGATCAGGTATTAAAGACGCCTACACCACAGGAAGAGGCTCAATCACAATGAGGGGGGTGGCGGATATTGAAACCATCCATCCCAGAGGCAGACAAGAAAAAGAAGCGATTATCATTACTCAACTTCCCTATCAAACTAATAAAGCCTCCCTGATTGAAAAAATTGCTGATCTAGTAAACGATAAGAAAATTGACGGTATTTCCGATATTAGGGACGAAAGCGATCGCACTGGAATGCGGATTGTAATCGAACTAAAACGGGACGCTTATCCTAGGGTAGTTTTAAATAATCTCTATAAGCAAACCCCCATTCAATCGAACTTTGGGGCAAATATGTTGGCACTGGTAGGAGGAGAACCCCAACTACTAACCATCAAGAAATTCTTACAAGTATTTATTGATTTTCGCGTCACAACAATCACCAGAAGAACTCAATATTTACTCAGAAAAGCGGAAGAAAGAGATCATCTACTACAAGGTTTATTAATTGCCTTGGGTTCGATTGATGCAGTGATTGAGTTAATTCGTCAGGCAGCAGATACGGCTACAGCCAGAGAAGAATTGATGAACCAGTTTGGTTTATCTCAAGTACAAGCAGATGCCATCCTGCAAATGCAACTCCGTCGTTTAACTGCCCTAGAAGCCGAGAAAATTCAGGGAGAACACGAAGAATTACAAATTCAAATTACTGACTATCAGGATATTTTGGCAAAACGAGAACGGATTGAAGCCATTATTATCGAAGAAATCACCAATATTAGAAACCTTCATGCTACTCCTCGACGCACCGAAATCATCCAGGGAGAAGGGGAACTACTAGATATTGATTTGATTGCCAATGAGCAGGCAATGATCCTGCTTACAGAACAGGGTTATGTTAAGAGAATGGCTGTGAGTGATTTTACTGCCCAAAATCGTGCTACTAGGGGGAAAGCTGGGGCAAAAATTAAAGAAGATGACGTAATAGAACACTTTATTACCTGTTGCGATCATGATACCTTACTCTTCTTCAGCGATCGCGGTGTCGTTTATTCTCTTCCCGCTTACCAAATACCAGCAGCCTCTCGTACAGCTAGAGGCACACCCTTATTACAGATGTTGCCTATTTCTCAAGAAGAAAAAATTACATCGGTGCTTTCTGTGATCGAGTTCACCGAAGACGAATATCTAGTAATGTTGACTCGTAAGGGAAATATCAAAAAAACTGCCCTTTCTGCTTTTAGTAATATTCGCTCTAACGGTTTAATAGCAATATCTTTAGAAGAAGGAGACGAACTACGCTGGGTGAGATTAGCCAAAGCTGAAGATAGTATTATTATCGGAAGTCACAATGGCATGGCAATTCACTTTAAAGTAGATCATCAGCAATTAAGACCTTTGGGTAGAGCTACTAAAGGAGTCAAATCCATGAAACTCAAAGGAGATGATGAACTCATCAGTATGGATATCTTACCTTCTCAAGTAGTAGCTGCGATCGATGCTAGTAGCGATGAAGATGATGATGATGATACAGAAGAATTAGTCACAGAAGCAGCTAGTTTTGCCCCTTGGCTACTAGCAATTACTACTAATGGTTATGGCAAAAGAGTTCCTGTCTCGAAATTCCGCCTACAAAACCGCGCAGGAATGGGAGTTAGAGCCATTAAATTCAAATCAAAAGAAGATCGTCTCGCAGCAATTCACGTAGTTAATCCTCAAGATGAATTTATGATTATTACTAACAGGGGTATTATCATCCGTCAAGTAGTTGATGCAGTTTCCCTACAATCTCGTAGTGCTACAGGGGTTAGGGTGCAAAGACTAGATAACGATGATGCGATCGCAGCTGTAGCATTAGTTCCTCCCACAATAGAAGAGGATGGAGGAGACGAAGAAGAATAGATCAATATGGAGTAAGGAATAGAGTCGAACTTACTCCAGAACAATGATAAATTCTCTATAAATTTAAGTTCTTTTACAAATCCAGCCTTGAGAATTTTTAAGAGTCAAAATATTGGGGCTTTGCGCGATTATCTTGCTGGATAAGTATATCGCTAGTTCTCATCTGGAAAAAGAAATTGTTCCTCGAACCTGGATTGTTCAATTTCGATGTCTGGCGCGAATTGAGTCTCAAAAATAGAGAAGAAGATTAAGGAGACAATAAGTCCTAATCCAGATAAACTCATGAAAGCCACTATTTTAGAAAAGGGGTTATTGTGCAGTGCAGTGAAAGTATTCTTTGAAGCCTTTGTTTGAACTTGGTGTGATGGAGTTTTATTTATTAATTTGATAGCAAATAATTGTTGTTGAACCCAATCATAGTTAAAAATAAATTGATAAAGACGATTAGAAATTTGGAAGTAATTTTCTTGCTCTGTGACTAATCCTAACTCTATTAATCTTTCAGTTTCTCGACTGTTATTCAATAAGACTTTTCCTTGCTGTAAAATATCTAAATAGGTCAAGAGTAAACTTCTGGAATAAGATTCACTTTGAGTGAAAAAGTATTCTTGAATTTGATTGAAGTGTACAGCAATCTCTTGATTTTGCCAGTCCTCAATTACCCGCTCTTGAACTATTTTTTCCACTAATACAGCTTCCATTCCTGACGGAATGAAACACCTATAATCAACTATGGCTTGACAAATATATTTGGTCAACCAAAGATTATTTCCAGCCCAAGTCACAATTTCGCTTACTAAAGAATCAAGAGAACCAGCTAAACTCTCTAAATGAAAAAATTGAATAATTTCTTGTTGGGAAGATTTGAGATTTGAAATTACTTTACTCATAGATTTTGGGAAAAGGAGGCATAAAATTAATTAGTAATTAGTGGTTGATTTGTTTGAATTGAGTGATAGTTTTGTGATGCAGATCGATAGTTGATTCTCTCGGAGCTTTGATTTAACTGCTCTAATAAAGCAGAAACTATTTTAAATGTTTCTACTTACTTCAGTGAAAACACTTAGGAGTAATTTAACCCAAAAATACGACTTGATAATTTGCCTCATGAAAACTTCATAAATAGTTAGACTTTTATGAAGTTAAGAACAATCTATTCTTCTATTTAAGTAATTTCATTGATATTTTGTGCACATGAGATGATATTTTTGACACGACTTGTAAGGTTTCAAGCAGCAACAGAATCAGATTGTGAAACTATTCGTCCGTCTTCCATGTAGAGAATGCGATTCGCAATATCCAAAATGCGATTATCATGGGTTACTAAAAGAATAGTACAGCCTTGCTCTTGAGCTAGTCGCTGCATAATTTCTACCGCATCTCGACCAGACTTACTATCTAATGCAGCCGTAGGCTCATCAGCTAAGACAATTTTAGGATGACTAATCAGGGCGCGAGCAATCGCAACTCGTTGTTTTTGTCCTCCAGATAAGTTTTCTGGATAGTAATCGGCACGATTTCCTAACCCTACTGCTTCTAGCATCGAAATAGCTTTAGCATCCATATCTTGTGCTAGATATTCGTCGTGAAGTTCTAAAGACATTCGGACATTTTCTTTAGCAGTGAGAAAAGTGAGCAAATTGTGTGCTTGAAAGATATAGCCAATTTGTTTACGTAATTGGGTTAATGTTTGCTTATTTGCTCCGACAATTTCTTGTTGAAGAATCTGAAGACTACCAAATTGAGCAGAGCGTAGTCCACCCATTAATGTTAGTAAAGTAGTTTTACCAGAGCCAGAAGGACCAGTCAAAATTACAATTTCCCCTTTATATAGTTCTAAATTAATCTCAGATAAAACTTGTTTTCTTAAATTGCCTTTACCAAAGTAATGATCGAGATTACGTATTGAAATTACTGATTGATGGTTCATTGTCAGTTATTAGTTATTACTTTTTAAAAAATATCCGCAGGATCGGCAGAGCGTAGTTTTTTAGTAGCGATCGCACCTGAAATAACACACATTAAGATTGTGAGTAACAAAACTATGAAAGCACGGTTAGTTTTCATCCCAGTGGCTAACAAAGTGGCAGCGTAAGTAACTTTATAAAGCCCGACTGAAACTACAAAACCAGGAATAAAACCTAGTGCAGCTAAAATTAAAGCTTCTTGCATCAGCATAATTAATAATTTGCGATCGCTGTATCCCATGGCTTTAAGGGTGGCGTATTCGGGTAAATGCTCCGATACATTGGAGGAGAGAATCTGGTAAACAATAATAATCCCGACAAAAAAGCCGACAAAAACTCCTAAATTAAAAATGAATCCTGTTCCCTGATTTGCCCAATAGTCGATCTCTAATTGAGTAAATTCTGATACAGTCAATATCTCTACATCATTAGGTAATCCTGCTTTTAGTTGTGCCTTAACGGTGTTAATATCTGCATCTGGAATAAGTTTAATAATGCCAATATCTACTTGAGTCGAATTGCGATCGCGTAAAAGATTAAAGAAAGTGGAATCACTAACAATTAAGTTGCCATCTGCACCAAAAGAAGCCCCCATCTCAAATAATCCCACGGTTTCTACTACGCGATCGTTAACTTGAGCTTCTAAAGTGCCTTCAGTTAAAAATAATTGGGCTATTGCTCCATATTCTGGACGAGAAGCGCGATCAAATAAAATCCGATTCAACATTTGCAGTTGCTCTAGATTTTCCTCCCCTTCGGATAAAGCAAAAGCAGGATTAACAGGATCGAATCCCCAAACTAAAATATTTTTCTTTAAATGGGTATCGGGATTACGCCAAGGTGCAAAATCCACATATACAGGATAAGCTGATTCAATCTCATCATATGCCAGGGTTTGTTGTAATCGCGCTCTAGGAAAAGTACTCATATCAATCAAAGTCTTAACCTGAGGATTAATCATTAATAAGTCTGCTTCTAGTCTACGGTGGGGATTAGTGGCTGAATCGTATAAAGCATCAAGCATCCCTAACTGAAAAAACATCAATACATCAGCAAAAGCAATTCCTCCAATCGCTACCATTAATCGGGCTTTTTCTTTGATTAATTGTCGCCACGCTAGAGGAGTTTTTTGGGAAAATTTATGGGGCATGATTGTTAGTAGTTAGTAGTTAGTGGTTAATTGTTCATCGTTGATTGTTCATTGTTCATTGCTTTCTTTTCTTCCTAGTCTGCAAATCTCCCCCTGATCTCTTTCCTTGTCTCAACACTTAACTTTGTTGACTGAACAGTATTGGGTATAAAACTTCATTACGGTACTTTTGTGTCATGATAATTTTGTTGGAATATTTTAAATCGAATGTTTGTTATAAATTAAGGCAAATTCAAAGCTGAAGAATTTTCTGCTTCTAATAGAATTGCTGTTTGTACTTGTAAGTTAGTTAAACCAGCAACTTTCTTGCTATCTTCTGGATTAAGACTAATTTTGACTTCCACTACACGGCGATCAAGGTTTTCTCCTGGTTGATTACTAAAAACATTCTGACGAGTAATCTGTAATCCAATTTCGCTGACTTTACCCTGTAATGTTTCCGATAATACTTTGCTGGTAATTAGGGCATTCTGTCCTAAACTTACTTTACTAAGATCGGTTTGATATACTTCCGCTACTACTACCATATGTGTAGTTTGTCCTAATTCTGCAATACCATTTTCTTCATCAATGGTTTCCCCTGGATGGGTATGAATTTTGAGAATTTGCCCTGTTATGGGAGTACGTACATAAGCTTGCTCTAATTCGGTTTTAGCTCTTTTGACTTTTGCGATGGCAAGTGCCACTTCAGCTTCTGCTGTTTGTATATCTATCGGACGAACTTCCGCAATTTGGTTGAGAGTAGCTTTAGCTTCTACTATTTGCTCTTGTAAAGTAGTAATAGTGCGATTTTTGCTGGCTAATGCTGCTTCTAATTGAGCCTGGGCAGTTTTCCAGGTTAAGCCTTTATTATCCAACTGAGAAGCTGCGATCAGGCGTAGCCTGGCACTGCGTGATCGCTCCATCTTTAAATAAAGATTCATAACGTTCATACTCGGCTTTGGCTGTACGAACTTCTGATTGCCAACGGGAAATGGTAGCTTGTTGTGTAGTAACTTGTCCTGCTAATTCTGCTTTTAATTGGGCAATTTTAGCTGTTTGAGCTCTAATTTCGCCAGTTTTGGCACCAGCTAAAATTTGCGCCAGTTTTTTTTGCGCTACTTTAACTTCTGTTTCTGCTTCTTCTAAAGCAGCTTGAAGCTGATCGCGACTGGCTAAAATTGCCACAGTATCACCAGTTTTGAGCCAATCTCCTTGTTTGACTACAAGTTGAGTAACCCGATCTCCATCTAAGGCTAGAGGAGCAAACAAGTTAATAATTTCGCTTTCTGGTTCTAATCTGCCCAAAGCTGTGACTTTTTTCGGAATATAGATAGTTTTTTCTATGTCAGGCGAGGGCTTGAATTCTGTTTGAGCAATAAATTTTGTACCAGTTAAGGTAGTTGCTGTCACTAGAAAAGCTATCAGCCAAGGTTTTGATGATTTAAAGGATTGGGCAAGATTCATCTTTTTACTCCGCTGAACTATAACATTACGCCATAGATAATTTG
>JASJDF010000311.1 GCA_030065715.1 Xenococcaceae cyanobacterium MO_188.B19
TTAGAATGAATTATTGAAAATTTATTGCTTGTAACATAATTATAACTTATTTCTTTTGGCTGCAAATTTTGGCGACCGCGTAGCGTTCTCTTCGAGATCGCCTGATTGAAAATAATTTTTCGATCTACTGAATATCAGTTTTAACTTCTGTTGTTTGAGGACTATTTACTATAGCTGTCATGACAATTTATTCCTTAAACTATTAATTGAGAATAAAATTCAATAACTTACTCGTCAAGCTTACATCACAAAATCAATTATTGATAATCTTTTTCTTTTAAATCAGAAAATGCAATCTGATACACATAAGCAACAAGAAATCTTAATCAAAATCCTATGGGATTATCTATCATGATTAACCTAATAGATAATTGTCTTGTAGTAGTTTGGGTCAATACTTACCTACGGCTTATCAAAATGACTTGAAGGTTTTATTAAGTTTTGTTTCTAATTCTTTTGATATTGATTATCAATAATGCACAATAAAGCTGTTGCTAACTTATTGATAATTATTAGTAACAAGTTATACAAATTTACCAAATTCAAGATAGGAGGTTTCATCTTGCAAACCTACGATAGGTCAACTGTTAAATATGATTGGTGGGCTGGAAATGCCCGTTTTGCCAAGCTATCAGGCTTGTTTATTTCTGCCCATGTAGGTCAAGCTGCTCTAATTGTATTTTGGGCTGGAGCATTTACTTTTTTTGAACTGTCCAAATACGATCCCAGCTTACCAATGGGTCAACAGGGACTTATTCTTCTACCTCATTTAGCCACTCTAGGCTTGGGTGTAGGACAAGGAGGCGAAGTTGTCGATACTTATCCCATGTTTGTGGTTGGTGCAGTTCACCTTATTTCTTCTGCGGTTCTAGGAGCAGGAGCATTATTCCATACTTTCAAGGGTGAAAGCGATCTTTCTCAAGCTTCAGGAAAAGCTAAAGATTTTCACTTTGAATGGGATAAACCCAATACCCTAGGCTATATTTTAGGTCATCATCTTTTATTACTTGGTTTAGGGGCATTACTCCTAGTAGGTAAAGCCATGTTTTGGGGTGGCTTATACGATGCTTCTATTCAAGATGTACGAATCGTAACCGACCCCACTCTAAACCCATTGACTATCTACGGCTATCAAACTCATTTTGCTACTGTAGATAATCTAGAAGATTTAGTGGGCGGTCATATTTATGTAGGATTTTTATTAATTGGTGGCGGTATTTGGCACATTATTACCCCTCCTCTTGATTGGGCGAAAAAGCTTCTAATCTTTTCTGGCGAAGCGATTCTTTCATACTCTCTTGGCGGTATTGCCCTAGCTTCTTTTGTGGCTGCCTATTTCTGTGGGGTTAATACTTTGGCTTATCCTGTGGAATTTTATGGGGAAGTGCTACAAGTAAAATTAGGAGTTTTACCTTACTTTGCTGATACAGCAGATTTACCCGCAGGAGTACATACAGCTCGCTGTTGGCTATCTAATATGCACTTTTTCTTCGGTTTTTTCTTCCTGCAAGGTCATTTATGGCACGCTCTACGCGCCATTGGGTTTGATTTCAAACGTGTAACTCAAGCTCTAGACAATGCAGGAACTCCCCAAGCTGGTCAACCTTTGGTCGGTACTCCTAAAGTTGCAGCTCAGTCAGGAACGGCTGAATAGGGGAATTGAGCCTGATTGTCTAGCGTGTATCCTCTCTCTCGTCTATTTTAGCTTAGTGTGAATTCTATTTTGCATTAAGCTTTCTTGCTATATTTTCAATCAATAACCATGACAGCAACAACATCATATAAAAATACCAATAACTACAACTGGTTATCAGGTAATGCTCGCTTGATTAATTTATCTGGGCAACTCTTGGGAGCTCATATTGCCCATGCAGGGTTAATCATGTTTTGGGCTGGCTCTATTACTTTATTAGAAGTAACTAACTTTGATCCTAATATTTCTCTATATGACCAAGGATCATTACTGATTCCCAACTTAGCTCGGTTAGGTTGGGGTGTTGGTGCCGATGGAGCAATAGTCGATACCTATCCCTATTTCGTAATTGGACTACTGCATCTAATTGGCTCGGCTGTTTTGGGTGCAGGGGGATTATTTCATGTCTTTCGTGGTGCTGCTAATCTTAAAGATGCTGATGGTCGTGCTGTAAAATTCCACTATGAATGGAATGACCCTAAACAACTCGGCTTCATTTTGGGTCATCACTTAATTTTCCTTGGTGTAGCAGCATTATTATTTGTAGGCAAAGCCATGTTTTGGGGTGGTATTTACGATTCCACAATTGCTGATGTAAGAATTATCAGCGATCCTAATCTTAATCCTGTAAGTATTTTTGGTTATCTTGTTGGTTTAAGCAACGGAGTTTGGAATCCTTTAGGAATGGCTGGGGTAGATAATTTAGAAAATATTATCGGTGGTCATGTTTGGGTTGGAGTAGCTTGTATTGCTGGTGGTGCTTGGCACATTACCAGACCCCCTTTAGATTGGGCAAAAAAAGCTTTTACTTACAATGGACACGCCATTCTTTCCTATAGCCTAGCTGGAGTAGCTTTAATGGCTTTTACTTCCGCTTACTTTGTAGCTTTTAATGATCTGGCTTTTCCTCCAGAATTTTATGGTGCAAATAGAAGCTCTTTTGCAGGAGTACAATATCTACTCTGTGCCACTTTTCTGGCTGGTCATATTTGGCACGCTTTACAAGGGAAAATTCAAGAGAATTCTTCTGGTGTAATCAGCGAAGAAGATAAAGCTCAAACTATAGTTGCTGCTTTTATTGTTTTGGCTATTGTAGTTATCAGTTTAGTTTTACTATCTGCATTTCCTTCTTAAATAGGGTTGGGTGGGCAATGCCCATCCTACCTATATTGTTTCCCTTTAAATTTGCTACAAACGATTGATGGGAAGTCCTAAAGGATCCCTAAAGGGTACACCTTCGGATAACCGCTTCGAGTCCTAAAGGATACACCTGCGGATAACCGACAGGGAATCCTTTAGGGCATAACAAGGCAGACAAGGGGGACTCGTGTTATCAAATAAACAGTCCCACATCTACTGAGAAAAAATCAGCTAAAGCTTTAGCCTGAGCTTTACTAATACTGCGTTTACCATTGACTACTTCAGATACAACTCCCCTTGAACCAATTACTCCCACTAAGTTTTCCTGCTTGATTCCCCCTGCTTCCATCAGATGTAACAACATGGAATGAGGTGTTCCTTCAGGAATAGGATAATTTTCGTCCTCAAATTTTTCAATTAAAGTGACTAACAATTCAAGAATTGCATCCTCTTCCAAACTTCTATCCGCTTTATGTTCTAGTTCCTGGGCTAATTCAATAGCACGATCATTCTCTGCCTCAGTTGCTATCACTTTTGGTTGATACTTAACCAGTAATTGAGCATAGTCTGAAGGGTTAATAGTAAGGGTCATTTTTCCATTTATCCTTGTCATATTCGGCATGATTTAAAACGTACTTGATATAAATTCTCTGATGCTCGTAGATCATATCGATAATTAAACGATAGCGATTACCTTTAATATTGAAAACAGTAAAGTTTCCAACAGCTTCGGCGGTTTTATATGTAGCTGGAACTTCAGTTAAATTTTGCCATTTAGCTTTACTGGCTACTCTGTACCAATCATAAAGAGCATCACAAACGTCTGCATGGGATTGACAGTAATCGCGGAGAATCTTTCGACTAATAACGCGCACATTGATGACAACATCTAGCTACTTGTCTATATTCTCAATTTGAGAATATAATGTCAAACTACTTTAAGACAAATACTCGAACAGTCTTTAATTCGGAATCAAGACTTGAGTTCTAGCGCGAGTCAAAACTGTGTAAAGGAGTTTTTGTTGATCGCTCTCCCCTCTCATATCTTTAAATATTCAGAAACACATAATTAATAGTACTGCTTTGAGCCTTGTGTGTTGTCCAAGCATAGACGAAAATCACATCATCTCCAAAATAGGTCATAGTAGTTTGACCATTGTTTTGTACTGATGAAATACTGTACCCAGTATAATCTTAGAGCTTCATTTGGCTTCAGGGAGAGAACTTGCTATAACCTTCTATTTACGACTATTTCTAACTTCTGATGTAGGATTAATATAGTTTGTTCTTTAAACCCATGATTGAGCCAATTGGACTACTACTAGCTACCCCCATTGCCAAAGCAATATTAGACAACTTTTATGAAGGTTTAGGTTCTAAGCTGGGCGAAAAAGCTGTAGAACTGATGCCTGAAAAGGTAAAGGAACTGGGGCAACTGGTTTGGAACTAATGTCTACGAAGTAAAGCAGATAAGGATGAGTTGTTAGAAAAGGCAGCTAACGGCTCGGCAGAGGATCAGACAAAGCTAACGGAATATTTGCGTGGGGAATTAGAGAACGATTCAGTTCTGCAAGAACAGGTACAAAAACTTGCAGAGGAAATTCATTTGGAAATCACAAATAATGATATCCAGGCTAGGAATGTACAGAACGTGACAGGACAGGCACAAGGGTTACAAGTGAATGACCCCAACCAACCTGTGATTCAAGCAGGGGATAATGCAAAGTTTTACTTTAATACGACCCCCAACCCTAAATGACAGCAATCGTCGGGAGAGGCACCGACAAAGACAAGTACCTCCCACAATAAAATAAGATTTCCTCGTCCCAGCACCGAAAATGTGTTGCTGCAACAAGTGAATGCAGAGATTAACAGTCGCCTCAAACAATCACTCCACAATCATGTATTTATGAACCTGGAAAAAGAAGAACAGCCAAAACAGGTAAAAAGACCTTGGGATTACGAAGTTAAGGTAGGCTCTCAATCCAACGAAAAACTCCCTTCTGACACCACAATTCTAGAAGTCTTTGATCGCTCTGATATTCAAGGTCGCTTACTCATTCTGGGAAAACCTGGCTCTGGCAAAACTACGACTATGCTTGATCTGGCAAGGGAACTACTGGAAAGATCACAAAAACTAAATGAGCCAATCCCAGTACTGCTCAATCTCTCAACCTGGGCTAGTAAACAGCAATCAATTCCCGAATGGTTAGTCGAAGAACTCAAAAGTAAGTACGGTGTTAACCCAAATATTGGTAAAAAATGGCTACAAGAACAGAAACTATTGCCATTGCTCGACGGGCTGGATGAGGTTATAAGCGATCGCCAAATTCCCTGTGTTGAAGCTCTAAACCAATGGATCATGGGTGATGCTGGAGACTCATCCCCAGGTCAATTGGCAATTTGTAGCCGTATTGAAGAGTACGAGCGACTGGAGACTCAACTCCAGATGAACGGGGCTGTCTGTCTCAAGGAACTTTTAAACGATCAAATTAAAGGATATTTAGATACTGTCGGGCGATCATCTCTTTGGTCTGTGGTGAGCAACAATGAAACTCTCAAAAATTTAGTAAATGCTCCCTTATTCTTGAGCATGATGGTCATTGCGGAGCAAAAAGCACCAGGAGAATTGCAAAATCTGCAAGAAACAGGTGAAGCAGAATCTCTCCTACTTGATATTTACATTGAGGAGATGTTAACAAGAGCAAAGGAGCATACCCCATATACCCGCAGACAAATGAGACTCTGGTTAGTATGGCTGGCTCAGAATATGAAACGTGAGGAGCAAACTGAATTTTTGGTCGAGAAGATACAACCCAGTTGGCTTCGGAGTAAAAAGCTAGATCGCTCATATCGCTTGCGAGTTCGGCTGATTTACGGGCTGATTTACGGGCTGATTGTCGGGCTGATTGTCGGGCTGATTGTCGGGCTGATTGTCGGGGTGAGTATTGGCTTAGGTGGAGGAGTAAGTGGATCAGAAAAAATAAGACTGACCACGTTGCTGCGTGGAAGTCTGAATGGAGGACTAGGAGTTGGTATCAAACATTTTGTCTTACGGTGGTTACTTTGTGCAAATGGTTTCACCCCCTGGAATTACGCCCGTTTCCTAGTTAGCTGCTCAGACTGCCTCTTATTGCAACGAATCGGAGGTCGGTTTCGTTTCATCCATAAAACTGTTCAGGAACACTTCGCCGCTATGGAGGTTGAAAAACCATAGTTGTTTTTCTTGACCAACTGCTTGACTGGTAGTGATTGAGTGTACTGTGGGATAATGGGGTTTGACGATGTAGAATTCGGCTTTTTTCAGTAATCATACTCTAACCTTGTCGGACTCTAATGGTTCAACCAAATTGTCAGCACAATATACCAACGGTGAATGGCAATTCTTAGTAGATAATCTCACAGCCGAAGATGTATCCTTCTTCGAGAAATTAAAGCCTAAGATTCAAGAGAAGTTAAATTCAACTCAGAGTATTGAGGAAAAAAGGAATATGTTGAGACTAGAATATGAATTCTGGAGGGATAAGATTCAAAAAGACCCTAACTTCCAACAGGCAGAAGTTGAGGAGATTGATATTGCTGTAGCCATGCTAGTAATCAAAGACTCGGTCAAGGTGGGTCTAACAGATAATCTGATTAATCGAGTAGCAGCAGTACTTTCTCAAAGCGATCTCCTCAAAGAATGGAAGCAGTCAATGCCTGAAGAAGTATATCGAGGCTTGGCTAAAGATTATGTCGTTCAAAAGTTTGAACAGGCTAGCCAAATCAGGGAGAATATTAGGGCTGAACGGGAGAAGAATTTTGACCTTGCCCGTTAATCATATTTTGTTTTTTCAGGGAGATTCTTTACTTCTTTGTAGCCTTAAAACCTTGTCTCTACAAATATTTAAGGAGTATACCCACAAGAGGAATTTATTGAGAAAATATATATTTTTAAGCTCAAGGGATGCCAAATTGGAAAAATTACGATAACGTCATAGTAAAATTGCAATCGACAGTTTTTGAGACAATTTATTTATTTATGACAGATCGAATTATTCTAGTTTTGCTCTCTGAAGCGGGAGGAGTCGGTAAAACTACAATCGCTGTCAATGTAGCTTACGAATGGAGTCTGCGCGGTCGCTCGGTA
>JASJDF010000312.1 GCA_030065715.1 Xenococcaceae cyanobacterium MO_188.B19
AAAAATATCGATCGCGATTTGACCATTGGTTTGAAAACTAAAACCAATTTCTTGTCCTTTGTTGAGTAAATCGGCACCAATAATATTGTTCCCACTTTTAAAAACAGTAGGATTGAGATTATCTTGAGCTACATCAGAACGAGTTAGAAAAAAGTCATTATCGCCATCGTTATCAAAATCAGCAATAATCGAATCTTTGGCTGAAGTGCGATTGAAAAAATCTGCCGTTATACTACTAGGCTGATTGGAAGTGAGGGGAAAGTTAAATTGGTTAGTAATTTCATTCAAGTTACCACTAGAGATATCAAAGACGGCGAGGGGATATTTATAGGTACCCTGGATTACAATTTCGGGATGACCATCCCCAGTTAAATCACCTAATTGAGCATAACGAGAACCTCCAGAAAGATTCAGATTTTGAGGTGCAGCAAATGTCCCATTAGGTAATTGTCTAAAGTAAGCATTAGCCCCTTGTCCATCATTTCGCAGCGCGACTAACTGAATCATGTCTAATCGCCCATCGTTATTGACATCAACCCAAAGAGAAGAACCACTACGGGCAATAGAATATTCTAAATTACGGGCTGCCGCTTCGTTACTTAAAGTACCACCATTATTAACGAAGAAAAGATTGGCTTGACCCGTATTGGTCTGTCCTAGTTGCCCTCCACCTGAGCTAAATACATCTTGATCTCCATCATTATCGAAATCGCTCCAAGTACTACCATGAATATCACCACCACTTCCTTGACGCCAATCTTCAGTAAAGAGGTTAGTAAAACTACCATCGCCATTGTTGAGATATAAAGCGGGAAATTTACCTGTAGGATTTTGAGGCGTAGTGTTGTTATGACCATGTCCACTGATCCAAAGGTCTAGCAAGCCATCATTGTTATAATCAATCCAAGCTATGCTAAAGGCTTCATTGCCACGATGTCTTGACCAGATAATGCCGGCACTATCTGTAACATCTTCAAATGAATTATTATTAAGAACCATATCAAAAAATTATTTTGAGGGTATCTACTAATAAATATAGATATTTATTATTTACTTATAATTATTATTTAACAAAAATTCTAAGTAAATAATAATTAATTCGACGTTGAAATCAATCGAAAATGTAAAATTGATAGATTAGATTTATATAAAGTGTAAAATACTAATTAAGATAGAGTTGGGTTATTGGTTTATAAATTAAGTCTCAAGTAAATTCAGAAACTTCTTTCCCCTAGATTTTCCAGAGATAAGAGATAGTTTGACTTGAAGCTTAGTTATTTATTAATAATTACTGGCTCAAAGATTGTTACGTTTAAGTATTCTGACTCAGTTTACTTAAACTGCTTAAGAAGTGTTTTTATAGAGTCAATGCCGATTAGAATGTTAAAACTTTGAAGATAAATAAACTGGATAGAGTCAATTAATTAATTTCAGCTATTCTTGTCATTAATTCTCGCACTTGGTTCATAGCTTCTTCATCCTTTAATCGTTCCGTGGCTTGTTGTTCCATCATGGCTTGAATAGAGCGAGAGTTAGAAAACCGTTCTCGCTCTAGTTAGCTCTAATACAACATTCAAACCATCGATACTAGCCTTAGTTTCTTCTAATCCTATTAGCAGGTGACATATTTCGGATCCCAGTAATTTTCCATTCTCCTTCTTGGCGTACCACTAAAAAGGTACTCCACAAATTTCTGACAGCACCATCTTCAAGCTGTATTTCATAGCGAGTATCTACAATAGCTACCTCAGAATTTAACAACCTTATTTGCTCGACGGTAATGGTTCTCTTTCCTGGGTTGCGATTGGAACTACGTAACATCCCTTGTACGGCAGTCTCAATTCCTCTGCGCCATTCTCCAGAAGAAACCAGTTGGTCTACATCGGTCGTTAAAATATTTTCCAGCAGGTCAGTATCTTTGTTTTCTCTTGCCTGGTTGTATTGCTCAATTAATAAATAAATCTCCTGTTTTTGGTTATTGGACTCCCCTACCTCCTGAGCAATTACCGATGGGATAAACAATACATTAAGAAGGCTCAACAGAAATATGTTTTTTAGAGGCTTTGAGCGATGGAAAATAAGTTTCTTGTTTACCGTTGATCTAGTGGTTGGTGGTTTCATGATTATCAAAATACTTTAATCCCCTTGATATTCTATCCATCATGAGATTTCGCCAGCTATGACACTCCTGTCTATCTTTGCTACTTTTTTTTCTTTTTGTGTAAAAAGCGTTTTGTCGCCATTCCATTTGGCTTATCTTTGCCAAAATACTTCTCGCTGCGATAGCGCAACCAAACTCTTAGCTGTTGTGGAATTTGGTCTTTTTGTTCTGGTGTCAAAGTCTCATAAAGTACTAATGCCTTTTCTCTTTCTCCTCGGCAAGCAGAATTATTATGGGCATCCCAATAACTCCGCGCCACCCTAATACGCCGACAGACTTCTTTGACTAATTCCTTGCGCTTTAGTTCTTTATTTTTCTTCTTTTTGGCAACCAATTGACCTTCTTCTTTTTTAAAGATTCTGAAGCTTTAACAATTTTAACGCGAGATAGATAAATCTTGTGAATGATATAGTAAAACCTTTCAGCTTATAAATGCTAGCAAATAATGACAATATTACTCATCAAAAGCTTCCCTTAGAAACGAAGGTACAGGAGCATCATCATCAGATAAAGCACAAGCTAATTCGGTTAATTCTTTAACTTGGTGACAAAGATATTGATTATCAGTAAGAACTTTGATATATCGCTTTCTTAAGTCATCATATTCAGCCTGGAGTTTTGAATCATTAGAATTGTTCATTTTTAGACCTTAATTCTTTCTATTTAGATTATTTGTTGCGAGGAATAAACTTCGGAATCTGCTTGTTCTTATGATGGATTTGAGAGAGAAAAAAATTTAACAGCTTAAGAGAGAGAAGAGATGACAAAATAACAGCAGCTACTGGGAAAACAAATTGAAATTTTTGGTTTTTGGAGGTTGCTATGAAAAGAACTACAACCATCCCCTCCT
This sequence comes from Xenococcaceae cyanobacterium MO_188.B19, assembly GCA_030065715.1. Lineage (GTDB taxonomy): Bacteria > Cyanobacteriota > Cyanobacteriia > Cyanobacteriales > Xenococcaceae > JASJCP01. Next base: position 3,012 of record JASJDF010000312.1, read on the forward strand.
ACATTGATCAAGATATATTTATCGGAATTGATGTTCATAAAAAGACTTATTACCTCATCATTCGCGCAATCAAGAATAAGAAAAGATACCTACAGATTTACGCGAGCGATAGAATTGACATAACTCAAGTAGAATTTTCCACCAGCCCCGAATAAATATCAGGAGAAAGTCCCAAACAAAACAAAATCTGGTTCTGCAAAGGATTAAGCTCAGTAACATCTCCATACCATTCTCCCTTAACTTTCAAAAGAGTCAGAGTAAGATGTTTAAAAGCTGCCAGTAATTTTTCCGCAGTAGGTCGCTGTGTTGCCTTTTTCGGATTACCAGGATAGAGTCCTCTGAGGGATTCTCCCGACTCTTGCAAGCTACGACGCACCACAAATTCAATTAAGGTGAGGATTCGCACTGCCAAACTCAACAAATGTACTAACCCTTTAACTTGGTCATCTCGTTGAACAAAAAAAGGAGAAATAGAGAGCGGACAGCCTTTGAGACGGTGAAAACTGCGTTCCGCGATCCATTCATCGCGGTAGGTCAGAACAGCTTGTGGGAGAGAAAGTTGCTCCCCAGGAGCATTGGTCACATAAGCTCGCCATCCTAATTGCTGTTCAACTTGTTGAATTCTGGTCTGATTAGAGGTAAGGGAGGTAATTTGATATCGTCCTGGTCGAGAGCGGGTGGGGACTTCATAGTCGTAGTCATAGTCCAATAATCCTTCCACCCGATGGGTTTTGAGAATGGCTTGGGCTTGTTGACGTAGTTCCAGTTCATCTCTTATACCAAATCCGCATCTCAAAACCCCTTTTTCTTTGTTCCTGATAAAATCCTTCTGTCCTCTGTTTTGTCTAATTTTTAAGTGGGGTATCTAAATCGGATTTGGTATGAGACCACCTTGGTTACTAATGACATCCCCAAAGGGTCAAGGCTTGCCATCATGGTTTTAATCTGTGGCAGGTTGGGATTGTCTTTGCTGTGACCGAATTGAAGTCGGGCCATGCTGGGGAAACCCCAGCTTATGGAATCGACTTGTTGAAATAGTCCTTCTTCCGTGACTAGATGATAACCACTGTTAGTGGTAGCATCGATCCTGACTTGGTTGACTTCTAGTTGGTAAACACGAATGCTGTGACGATTCAGATCAGTTTCAATCTCACTCCAGCTCTTATTATCGCTCAATCTTCTGAGTAGAATTGCCAATCGGTCATCGGTGAAGTCAGTTTGTCTTAATTCTAAATCACACACTGTTTCTATGGTGTAGCTTCTTTGATTCACCCACTCTCTCACCTTGACTTTCCGATGGTCTCCCTGAGAAAGAATATATGATAGCCAGATGGTTCCTGGTTCCTACCCATCCCCAATTGAGTCCTTTTTCATTTCCATGTCGCGGTAGATGCTGATTAATGATTTCTGGCAATCCTATCTGCTTCATCACGTTTAGTAGCAGCACTACATCATCAATTCGCTCCGAGCTAATCTGGCAATTTTTGTTGTTACTCATTGTCCAGATTTATCATATTTAGTTGTATTTTCGTAACTCTGCAATTCTCTTTAGATATCTTTTCCTATTCTTGATTGCGCGAATGATGAGTTCGATTGTTTGAATTTCTTGTAAGTAAGTCATGATACTTGAAAAGAATTAATTGGATAAAAGTCTCAGAATTGAGAACTCATTAAAAAATTGGCGTAGCCTGTTCTAGAAGAAAGAACCAGCAGTTAAGCTGGCTCTGAAATCGGCTTTAGAACGGGGCTTTAAGAATCAATTGATTTTTGACGGAACAGCAACGTTTAGATTTCTCCATCAGTAATCTCGTTTCTTGGATTTGTTGACCGACAGTATCAATAGTCTTGTCTTTAGCTACAGTCTCAGACACAAGGTTTAGCCTACAGTCATTAGTAAAAGGATGGTGAGAGAAGACTATTCTGTCGAAAACAGCACATAAGCCACGACCTCTGCCCTCGCCTGTGTCCTTGAATTTGGGACAAGCAGCGCAAGTAGCGATGGTTTTTCCTGGGGCTTTTTTGGTTTGGATTTGAGTTTGTGTAATCATGGAAGTTATGAATTTTTTGTTAGGTGAGAGCGAAGCGGTTGCTTCACTCTCTTTTTTCTTTGTGTAAGGAAAGCGATAGCGGTCTATTTGAGAAATGACCAAACCTTAGATATTGACTCTGTCCTTCGATTGCTCGATTACGGACTTTACCTACTCTTATGAGCTTGTGCTATACCGCGATCGCCATGTCTAGGGAACTATGTTTTTATTGTGAGAGCGATTAATTTAATTCGTTCGTGGGGTAGTTCTCTTAAAATCTTGAGTTTGAGATTTTTTTCCGTTTGCGGGTGGGGGATATCTCTTTCCCTATACCTTATGTTTATTATAATACCATCTTTATTGTATTATCGTCAAGTTTATAAGTATAATAAACATGATATTATTAAGTCGGTAATATCAAATTGAGAAAATGAGCGAATGCCCATGATCAATAAAATCAAAAATGTGGTTGATTCCCAAAAAATAAGTGTCTATAAGTTTAGACAAGAAACTGGTATATCTTCGACAACAGCTTATGAGTTATACAACAATCCAAAACATCTTCCCTCTATTAGAGTTTTGGAAAGAATTTGTCAAGCTTATGATTTGCAACCTAACGATGTTTTGGAAATGGTGCCTTGGGAAGATTACCAAAAGATTTAGGTCGAAAATATCAAAAAATCTGGATGTCCAATAAATAAACAAAAAACAACGCCCAGTTTATAACTAAGATTATTCAACTAGGATTATTTTTCAACTGTACGTGTAAGGTAATAAAAATATATAAATAACGAAAAATACTATTGAATTACAAAACCCTGGTATTTGAACCAGGGTCTTGTTTTGTAGAGATAGATTGATTATAGCCATAGGATCATCCCGCTCTTTTTGTTTTCATGAACCTATTGAAATGAATTGTAATCTTTAAACGTTTTGTCAAAGAAACAATTTAAAAAAATACTTTTATGCTGATTTTGTCTCAGTAATTTTCTCTAAATATTCTCTGACACCTTCCTGCCAATTATCAACATCTTTTAACTTCTCTTTTAACGATGGAGCTATTCTGACTGTAACTTTAGCCGTACAAGATTCTTTTCTATTGGTCTTGTAGTGATAGGGTTTTAGATGAGCTGTTTTCGGATTTTGGTTAGCCATAAAAACTATATGTATCTCCTTGTCTATCTATACTATAGCGTGTTGACAGGTGACGAGAATAATCAGAAAAAGACTCTATGTCGTGCCGACACGTGAATAATCTGTTATAATTAGCTGGACAGATTAAAATAGCGATCGCATCCAGGCTGACCACCACAGCGATCGCTGAAACCCTTAATAAATAAGGAGTCCCAATAAAATGTTAGATTACTATATCAAAAAAGGGCAAGGGTATCCAATCCCTGAAGCCTCGAATCGTCTTAGGAAATCAATAGACCAATCTAAACCGCCAACTGAAAAATATAGTGTGGGATGGTTTGACGGATTAATTGGGGAAAATCCAATGTATCCAGAAAATAGTGATTATTGGTCTGGATATAGCCTTGGCAATCGCGAATTCTGGTGCAAACAGAAAGGGGTAACTCTATCTGACAGGCTCTAAAAACTCTACTGGCAAGCGGATTAACTTCTGCTTGCTTATTTGTTTGTACCTACAACAAAACTAGCCAATGCAGACATACCCCAACTCTAGTCTGGGTAAGCGAAAGCTAACTAAATGCTGCTTGGAAAAATAAGTGGAGAATTAACTGTTCTCCGCCATAGATTCTAGTGCGCTTTTAGCTTACTGGTCATAGCCAGGAAGTTAAATACTTTGCTTTCCCAGCAGCACTCCTTATGTAAACTCCTCAAAACAGAATAGTCATGTCTAAACCCTTGTCCGAACAGTGGTCAACAGTGGTGATATTTTGCCATGCTCAAAAT
>JASJDF010000313.1 GCA_030065715.1 Xenococcaceae cyanobacterium MO_188.B19
AAACCAGCAATACCACCTCTAGCATCCAAGTGATAAGAAAATGTTCCTAATGCTTCTGCTACTGGAACTCCTCCATCAGACATTTTAGTTGCGGTTAAATCGTCCATTGATTTAGCGATTTGTCCCGCAGTGCGAATGTATAACTCGTCCATAAACTCGATGCGTTGGACACCTAAACTCTGATAAAAAGCTGTTACTTCTTCGGCTATTACCTTCATTTCTGGAGTGGGTTTTGCCCCATTATTGCTTAATTCTCTGGCTTGAGTACCATTGACATCAAACAATAAAGCATTGAGACTCAAACGGTTATCCAATACTGCAATATTTGCCCGATCTAGTATGCCTGGAGATTTTCTCAAATCGAATAGGGTGTTGGTGGTGCCGTGATAAGCTCCACTAAATGCTAAAGCACGGACATCGGCTGAATCAGGAGTCGCCTGATACATAATAGCTGGGCGGTCATAAGCATCAGTAAAAGAACGCTGGAAATCAGCCAATTTTTCGGGATTATCGCCACTAGCGACTGTTAACCAATCTTGGGCTTGGTGATCGCTTTTATTTAAGAAACGCTGAATTAAACTGGCTTCTATTTGCTTTAATTGTTCAATATCTTTGTCATAGATTTCAAATACCCAACCAATACTAAGACTACTATCAGGTAAACCAACTTGAGCAAAACCTAAGCTCATCTCAACTCGACTCATCTCGGCGAATTTACCTCCTTGGGTAGCATCGATAAACTGTTGGGCAATAAATGAGCCATTGTTAGCAGTGGTCAAAGAACAAACTGATTTACTGGCTGTAGTTACAGACTGCAACTTAACATTACCAATAAGGTCGATATTTTCTCTCTCAAATAGATTCTCAAATGCTTTAGTTGCTCTGAAGCGATCAAGGGCAATTGTTTCCGTACCTGTAAGATCGATAAATTCTTGATAGAGTTGACTAGAAGCTCCAAAAGTTCCTAACTCCTTTCGCATATCGCGAGGAACTTGATTGCGATCTAGATAAGCTAAACCACCTCTGACTAAATGTCCCCCGATTCCCCGTTTAATATCTCCTTCTGTTATCAGAGCAACTTTAGCGTTACCATTTCTTGTTTCTAATTCTCGTTTGACTTTAATGGCTGTCATCACTCCTGGTATTTCATCACCAAAAATAATGACATCATATTTTTGAGGATTATCTAATTTTGCATTGGCTTCGATGCAAAAAGCATTAGTTTCTTCAGCTACAACTTGAATCAAGTCTCCTGAAACCAAGATACTAACAGTAGCGAGGGAACAAATAAGAGAAGAAGTTAGTTTATGCAAATTTTTCACGGTTACTGTATTACTTCAGTGACACACCTCTAGCCTAAAAGGCATAGAGGCTTCCTACTTCGACGATACTTGACTAGACAGAGCTATCGCTTTGTCCCCGACAGAGGTATCTCCATAGGCTAAAACCGTCCGTCCGACGGCTAAGAGATTTAGAGCAGCGTTGTAGTCCCTCAAGTTATGAGAACCACAAACGCAATCCCATTCTCTAATTTCTAAAGGCAGTTTATCTAATACATTACCGCAAGCATGACATCGTTTACTCGACGGAAAGAAGCGGTCAACTTGTACTAATATTCTTCCGTACCAACCAGCTTTATAGTCTAGTTGTCTAATTAATTCACCCCAAGCACAATCAGCTATTGCTTGGGCTAATTTAGGGTTTTTTATCATATTCTTAACAGCCAACGATTCTGTAATTACAACTTGGTTCTCTCGTATTAATTGAATCGTTAACTTGTTGAGAAAATCTTTGCGACAATCAGCAATTTTGGCGTGTAGTTTTGCTACCTTTAGTCTTGCTTTGTCTCTATTTTTAGAGCCTTTTTCTTTCCTAGCTAACTGTTTCTGTAAATTGGCTAGTTTTTTTTGATACTTTTTATAGTATTTGGGATTGCCAGAGCTAAATCCTTTTGAAGATACAATTACATCAGTGATTCCTAAGTCAATTGCTATATGCGAAGCGGTATCCTTTAGGACTTGCTCGTCATTTTTAGGTAATTGCTTAATTTCTTCTTCTACAGAAAATGACACAAAGTATCTATTAGCTGAATCCTTACTAACTGTAACTTTAGTAGGTATTCCAGTAAATTGGCGATGCCATCTAATTTTAAGATGAGATTTCATCTTAGCTAAGGTTAGCCTTTCTCCATCCCATTTGAAAGCATTACTAGCATAAGTAGCAGATTGCTGGTTGCGCTTTTTCTTAAATCTAGGATATTTAGCTCTACCAGAAAAGAAGTTGAGAAATGCTGTGTTTAGATCCCTTAATGATTGCTGTAGTGGAACAGCAGTAACATCTTTTAACCAGCTAAATTCAGGGTTCTTTTTCAGTTGGGTTAACTGATTGGACGTTTCCTTGTAAGACATCTTTTGCTGATGCTGATAGTACGCATCAGTACGAAGTCTTAAAGCCCAGTTATAGACAAACCTAGTGCAACCGAAAGTTTGCGCCAATTGAATACGCTGCTCTTGGTTAGGGTAAAATCTATAGCGGTACGCACGTCTAATCATCATATGCGAAGCGGTATCCTGTAGGATGAGATGATTGTACACTATTTTTATGTTTGGTGTAAATACAAAAACAATAAAAGGAATGAGTATTCCCAGCCTTTTTTATAACTTCAACTAATTTTACTGGTATTGAATCAAAAAAAGAATCTTATCTGAAATAATTAAATATTTGCTAATCTATGTTGACCAGGAAATACAGATAACCAAGGTTGAATTAGATAAAAAAAGATTAACGGTTGAAGCGTAAATAAAAGGCTGGCATATAACAAATAATCAGTGGCACTTAAATCGAGATGATTTGAGTGCCATCTTATGTAAGCAACTATCCTAAATCACAACAAGAAACAGAAATGAAGAACAGTGAAATATTTATACTAATTTTGCAAAGCTGATTAAGGAAGAAGTACATTTTTCTCGCTTGTGAGATGAGCAGCCAGATCAGAAAGTCTATTTGTCTTAGCCCAATCATCATCACGACTATTAGTTGAAACCTGCTTCCGTTCCCTTAGCATGCGATTCACTAAATCTGAATGAGTTGTAAAGTAGGGCAGAGAAACACCAATAAAATCTCTCACAGACTCAAAGCCATGATCGTTCATAAAGGCGACACAGCTTTGCTTCATTTCGCTTACCATCTCATAACCTTTGAGCATCGCACCTGTACAGACCTGTACAGTAGAAGCTCCCAAAAGCATAAACTGGAGCGCATCGGTTCCTTGATCAATTCCTCCTAGTCCTGAAATTGGAGTGTTGGGTAATGCTCGCGCCAATTCCATCACCATCCGTAAAGCAATAGGTCGGATTGCCTGGTAGGAATAGCCCCCAGGTATTGTCCAGCCGTGAACACAGGGTTCTGGACGTAGAGTTTTAAGGTTGACCCCAATGACGCAAAGAATGGTATTAATTGCAGATATCCCATCAGCTCCGCCCGCTACTGCTGCCTGAGCTGGTTGGGTAATATCAGTAATGTTGGGGGTCATTTTCGCCCAAAACGGCACTGTTGCTACTTCTTTGACCCAACTACACACTTCTTGAGTCATTTGACAATTTTGACCCATAGCTGCACCCATCTTGCGTTCGGGGAGACCATGAGGACAGGAGAGATTTAACTCTAAGCCGTCCACTCCTGCTGCCTGTACTTTGGTAACTATTTCTTTCCAAGCCTCTTGACGATATTCTTCCATGATTGAAGCAATTAATATTTTGTCAGGATATTGCTCCTTGAGTGAGCGGAATTCCCCCAGCCAGGTCTCTAAGGGGCGATCTGAAATTAACTCTATATTTTCAAAGCCAATAATGTCTCCAGTCTCAGCCGAACGAATTTGACCATAACGAGGAACAACGTTAATGATTTTATCGCTTTCTAGACAAGTAGTTTTGGCTATGATTCCCCCCCACCCCGCATCAAATGCTTTAGCAATTACATGACCATTGGTCGTGGGAGGACCAGCTGCCAACAAGAATGGATTCTGGAACTGCATCCCATTAACAATGATGCTCAGATCTTTGCTATTCATATCTCTTTGTCTCCTAATTTCATCATGGTTTTTGCTTGATTATATTTTTAGTTTTGTTAAGGTTATGAAATGACTTACTTAAAAGCTGTTTTTCCTCAAAGATATTCTCTGACAGAGGTTGATTTTTAACGCCGACTTAATTTTTGCTTCCCTAAGCACCGAACGATAATTGTTTATTTCTACTGTAAAATCCCACACCTAATCGCTTCAGTCCCTCTAATTCAATCCTGACGTAATTACTGACATAACTATTAGCTTTAGAAGCAATAATTAACAATTTGTGACTGTTATTGGAGACTTTGACCCAAAAAGAACAAAATACATACTAGGAAAAGTCATGGTTAGTTTTAAATGGATAGTTTAATTCTTGAGGCAATTCATGAAGCCAAAAAAGGACTGATTGAGGGTGGTATTCCCATTGGTTCTGTAATTGTCAAAAATGGCAAGATAGTGGGTCGGGGTCATAATAGAAGAGTGCAAAAAGGGAGTGCTATTTTTCATGCTGAGATAGATGCTCTAGAAAGTGTTGGTCGTCAGCCAGCTTCTTTTTATCGAGATGTAACTTTATACACTACATTGTCTCCCTGTATTATGTGTACAGGTGCCATTTTGCTATATAAAATCCCACAAGTTATTGTTGGTGAAAACAAAACTTTTTTGGGGGAAGAAGAACTTCTTCGTTCTAGAGGGGTGAAAGTTGAGGTCTTAAGTAACGAAACTTGTTTCCAATTGATGCAAGATTTTATCTTGAAAAATTCGGTGCTTTGGAATGAAGATATAGGCGTTTAAACAAATAATCAAACCAATCTATAACCCATCAAAGTTTTGATGGGTAAAGGATTTGCACCTATAAAAACTCAACCAAAAAAAACCAGCAACTAAAACCGCAAAGCGTTACTGCTCACCGCAACAAAAGAGTGTTATTGAAAATAGGATGAAAAAAACCAGTTGCTATAAAAGGAACTCAAGAGTGGATTTCGTTTCGATATGAGATTCAGGTATTATAACTGGCATGACGATAATTGCTTCGATTACTACCATGTCGGCAAGAACGGTTGTTCTATCTATTTATTTCTATTTCTGAACCCAAAAAAGTATGCAGTTTGGAAAAGTTGCAGCGCAAAAATTTTCTCGAATGCTACCTGTAGAAATAGTGTTAGGTTAATTGGGAAGCATCATCTTCACGGTTAAACTCTCATTCCATACCGTTCTCAGATACGGACAATGAGTTGGATTGTTCAATAATGATATTACTTTAAGTTTGAGCTTGCTAAAATTTGCGACAATAGAAGTGAAACCTCTCATTTCAAAGGGGGTAATGATGAAAAGCGATCGCCTACAAAAAGAAAGGCAACTGATTAAACAACGTCCACCTAAACTTATTTACAATCCTGCCAAACAATTTAAACATCGAGATCGTGGCACTCAATTGGGAAGAACCAATATTAGGTAAAAGCTCATAGGGAACAAGTTAAGCTTGTTCCCAAGTTGCTAAGGGGCGTTGGGGAAGAGATTGAAATAAAAAGCAGATCTGGTTAAAAGGAAAAAGTAATCAGGTATCGTCTACTACCTGAATCTGCACTATCCCATCACTCAAATCTTGATTATTAACTAAAAATGCCCCAGAAGTTACATAATCATTCTCGATATATAATTGGGTGATTTGCGATCGCAGACAGATTAAATCAGAAAAAGTAGCAGTACGACGTTATAAACTAGTCAGTATAAATGTAAGTATCTTGCCTATTAATGCGATCGCCATGATATTTGGCTATCTGTCAGTTCTACAAATCTCTGTATTTTTAGGCAATGTTTGTGGCGATTCGATATCATAAGTTGACTCAGTGTATTTACTTAGGTAGTATTTTTAAGATGATTAACTATCTAGAGAATTTTTGGAATAGCAAATTTTTGCCTGGCTGTTTGCTGTGCTTGTCTTTAGGAATTGCTAATGTAGCAATGGCTGAGTATAAAAAACCTCCCAATACTGAAAATGATGCTCCTGATGCAAGTGCTACAAGCATATCAGGAATTAGAGGTGGTGGTTGTCATGGTACAGAAACAACTAACTTAACTGCGATCGCGCCTTATACCCATATCGGACAAACTAATTCTACTCATCCTACCTTTACTTGGTTTGTTCCAGATAGAGCATCTTATCCAGTGGAATTACAAGTGGCTGAATATAGTCCCTTTAGTTCTAATGGGAAAGGGAAAACAATTTTTCGAGTCAGACTCAAAAGCAACCCTGGAATCATGAGTTATTCTCTCCCTCAAGACCAATTAAGTTTATCATCGGCACAAAAATATGTTTGGCAAATAGCAATTTTATGCAATCCCAATCGCCCTTCCGAAGATTTGGTAGTTAGTACAGAAATTATGGTGGTAAAACCATCAACTAACTTACAAAAACAACTAACCACAGCTACAGACTATTTAGCCCAAGCTAATCTATATGCAGAAGCTGGTTTATGGTACGATGCCTTAGCTAAAGCTCTAGAAAAAAAACATAACCCTCAAGCTCAAAAGTTAGTCTATGAATTGATCGCAGAAATGACCATAATTGAACAACTAAATCAGGAAAATAATATCAATACAAATGATGTTAATGAACAAAGAAAAATAATGATTACTAGACAAGAACATCAAAAAAGATTAGAGCAAATTTTAGAATTTAGTAGATAATTATTTAATCAAAATTATAGGGGATGAATCCTGGCTAACCCAGGGTAAACGCATCTTATTTTAGTTGACAAAATACTCAATTAATGTATTATATTTTTGAATATTTAATAATCAATGGTTCGGACAAAATCAAGCAACAATAGATCCGTAGTCATAAAGGCTTGAGTAGTTAGGATGGGATTTAATAAAAG
>JASJDF010000314.1 GCA_030065715.1 Xenococcaceae cyanobacterium MO_188.B19
ATATTCCAGGTTTTATTAAGACTATAACTACTGAGCTTCCTCTCACTATGGTAGTACTAGGGAGTTTATTTGCTAGTAAGTTTCTGGCAGTAGCGATCGCAAAATTACTTTATCGTTACAGTTGGAATGAGGCAATGACCATGTGGTCATTATCTTTACCTCAAGTAGCAGCAACCCTAGCTGCTGCTCTAGCAGGAGTGAGAGCAGGATTAATCAGTAGTTCGGTCTTTAATGTGGTAATTGTGTTAATGCTAGTTACCTCAATTGCTGGTCCTATCTTAACGTCTCGTTTCGGACGCAAAATATCTCCTGATAGCAAAGATACTTTTTTCCCAGATTCCGATTCTAATGTACCCCTTTCAGGCTTTCTCTATGATGATATTGCTGCGGAATTAAACAAGCCCAAAGCTCAACGTATTACCAATTCTCCCCTATTTCGCGTTGTTGTACCTGTAGCTAATCCTCGCACTGAAAGATTTTTAGTTGAAATGTCGGCTCTTATTGCTCAACATGAGTCTGGGTTGGTGGTGCCACTATCCATTGCTAAAGCTCATGTTCACATGGATGACCCCAATTTGAAAAAGATTATTAAGCGCAGCCGTCGCAGATTAAAAACAGCTTTAAAAGTAGCAGAAGAGTTTGGAGTAAAAGCTAAACCCATTATTCGCATTGATGATGATGTAGTTCATGGTATTAGTCGCACTGCTCGCGAGCAAAATGCTAGTTTGCTGGTGATGGGATGGAGTGACCCCAATAAATTGCGATCGCGTCTGTTTGGCAACATAATTGACAATATATTCTGGTCTTCCCATTGTCCAGTAGCAGTGATGCGCTTACTGGAAGAACCAATTAATATTCATCAAATTTTAGTACCAATTAAAAATATTACCCCCCAATCTATCCGTACTATTCGCTTTGCCCAACTATTTGCCGAAACTAACCAAGCTAATATTACTCTACTACATATTAGCGATCGCAGTTCTACTAAGAAAGAAATTCATAACTTTGAAAAAGAATTAAGTATCGCTGTGGAAAATCAAATTCAACCTCAAATTACAATTGATATTAAAGTTTTACGACAAGATGATATTGCAGGAGGGATTATTACCCAAGCTAATGACCACGATATGGTAGTGCTGCGCTTTACTCGTCGTCGTACTGCTGGAGGATTAGCTGTCAGTGATGTTACTCATCAGGCGATTAACAATTTAAACTGTTCTGTGGTTTTGTATGGAGAACCTACTTCATTTAACATTTAACACCAAGATCTAAGTCCAATCTTGTTGCTCCCCTGATTTAAAGCGTTCTTTATAAGGGTGTTCTCCTTGATAAATTTGGCGGGTTTTTTGATATAGTTCTGCTTCTTTAAGCTGCCAATTTTGTAATACCCGTTGTAAATCTTGTTGAATATCTCGTGCCCCTGGAAAGCCTTGGTAACGAATAGTGAGACGAGCTAATTCTAGTAAATTATAGTCGTCGGGTTGTGCTTGAAGTAAATTTTCGAGGACAGCGCGGTCTTTTTTGGCTCTAGGGTGGTTTTGATCTTGGGTTTTCATATATATCCTATGAGGAATAAACAGGAGAAACAACTATTTTAGTTGGCTTTTCTAATAAATCACCCCTGATTGGTATATATAAGTAATAAAGAATTATTTGAAATTCCTAATCTCATTATGATGCACGGTTTTATCCCACCAAAGCGTTATTTCCCTTACTTAACTTGGATAGATATACAGGAAATGGAGGATAAGGCTAATACGGTGATTATCCAACCTCTTGGCGCGATCGAGCAGCATGGTCCCCATCTGCCTATTGCAGTCGATTCTACCATTAGTCTTGGAGTACTGGGGAAAGCCCTGAGTAAATTAGCAGATTCTATTCCAGCCTACTCTTTACCCTGTCTCTATTATGGAAAATCTAACGAACATGATGGGTTTCCTGGCACAATTACCCTCAATGCGACTACTTTACTATCCGTAATTCGAGAAATGGCGGAGAGCATTTATCAAGCAGGATTTCGTAAGCTAGTACTTATGAATTCCCATGGTGGACAGCCGCAAATTATAGAAATAGCTGCCAGGGATATTCATCAAAAGTATCCCGATTTTGCCGTATTTCCCATGTTTACTTGGCGCGTACCTAATATTGCAGCAGATATAATAACTAAGCAAGAATTAGAGTATGGTATTCACGCAGGAGATGCGGAAACTAGTATTATGCTCTCTCTGTTACCAGAACAAGTGAAAATGGCAAAAGCGGTAAACGAATATCCTTCTGGATTACCCCAAGATAGTTTACTTAGTATGGAAGGAAAACTACCTTTTGCTTGGCTAACCAGAGAATTAAGCAAAACAGGGGTGATGGGAGATGCTACTGTTGCTACCAAAGAGAAAGGAGATATGTTGTTAGAATCAGTTTCTGACGGATGGGTACAACTGATTCAAGATATTTATCAATTCCGACAACCTAATTAGACTGAGCAGTTACTATTTTACTATTTTGTAAATAAATAGGTTATGCTCGCTAAAAGATTGAAAGAAATTATTAAAAAAAATAAATTATTAGATTTAATGGAGATAGTTCTTACTCTTATTATTCTAGGTTTAGCTCTAATTAGCTTTGTTTTTGAATGGTTACCTGTTGATTTAACTGCGATCGCAGTAGCCATAGTATTAATGTTGCTAAGATTAGTTTCTCCTGAAGAAGGCATTGCTGGTTTCGGTAATTCTGCCACCATTACTGTCATGGCAATGTTTATTTTAAGTGCAGGAGTAACTCGTACTGGTGCTGTCCAAGTAGTTAGGGATTTACTAATTAGTTGGGGAGGCAAAAATATTGTCCGACAAATCTTTGTTATGGGGATAATTGTGGGACCAATTAGTGCCTTTATTAACAATACCGCAGTAGTAGCTGTCTTTATTCCTATTATTGAAGATTGGTGCAAAAAACAAAGTCTATCAGTTTCTAAGCTTTTAATGCCCTTATCTTTTGCTTCTATTTTAGGAGGAACTCTAACTTTAGTTGGAACTTCTACTAATATTTTAGCTAGCGGTTTATCCCAAAGCCTAGGGTATGGAGAATTTAAAATGTTTCAGTTTACTACCCTAGGAGCAATTGTTTTTGCAATCGGCTTATGTTACTTAGCATTCTTTTCTCCTCGCATTTTATCTAATAGGAAAAAGCCCAGAACTGACTCTGTTAGTCAAGGTTATGAATTAGATGATTATGTCACTGAAATTGTAGTTTCTCGTAATTCTAGTCTAATTGGACAGACTTTAAGAGAGAGTGGGATTCAACGTAAATTTGATATTGACGTCTTAGAATTAATCCATCAAGGAGCCCATTTTCCCCAACCTATTGCAGATAAGGTTATTAGTGGTGGGGATATTTTAATTGTGCGTGGTAGTAGAGAAGTAGTAATTCAAATTAAAGACGAAAAAGAAATTGAAGTTTTACCAGATGTCAAGTTCAATCATGGGGAGTTAGAAAAAGAACTGAATACTGGAGAAGAAAAAATTGGTGAAGTTCTGATCTTATCCAACTCCCGCTTAATTGGTTCAACCTTGAAAGATTTAAGATTTAGACAACGCTATAATGCTACGGTTTTAGCTATTAGAAGAGGGCAGGATTTAATTAGAGAAAGACTTGGCAAAGTTCCTCTACGTTTTGGTGATTTATTATTATTACAAGGACCTAAACAAAGTTTTTTGGGGTTACAAACTACTAGGGAATTATTAGTTTTAGAACAGCGAGATGTAGAAAATTTACGCTTGGACAAAGCTAAATTTGCGATCGCAATTTGCTTGGGAGTAATTCTGCTTTCTGCATTTAATATAGTTCCTATTTTAGTTAGTGCTTTAGCTGGTGTTATGGCAATGGTTTTAACTGATTGTCTCAAACCTGGGGAAATATATGGTGCAGTACGTTGGGATGTAATTTTCTTGCTTGCTGGTTTAATTCCTTTGGGTACAGCAATGAATAATTCTGGTGCAACTCAATGGTTAGCTACTCCTTTGGAATTAATAGGAAGTAATTTATCTGGATATTGGGTTTTATTATTTTTCTACATTGTTACTTCCGTTCTCACAGCAATTTTGTCTAATAATGCAGCAGTATTATTAATGATTCCTTTAGGTGTTCAAGTAGCGGAAACTCTAAATATTCAGCCTTTAGCAATTATGTTTGCTGTGGTTTTTGCTGCTTCTAATAGCTTTATGACTCCCATTGGCTATCAAACCAACACGATGATTTACAGTCCTGGGGGGTATAAGTTTATTGATTTTATGCGATTAGGAACACCCTTAAGTGTTCTGATGGCATTGGTTACTCCTGCCCTCATTATTTTGCTATATAATCCGTTTTAATATTTATTATTCAACCTAAAAATCAATACTTCTACTCAAGAACAGATTGAGCCTGAATTGCTTTAGTGATAACTTGAGAGATTTCAGAATTAACAATTGTTTGATTATGATCGAGAAATGAATCAAGACTAGTATTAATAACTTGTTGTTGATTCCAATCGGGATGAGAATCTAAAAAATCTTTCAGACAAAAATAAAGATTTTCTTCTAACTCAATACTTAGGATAATATCAAGTAGCTCAGATTTCATTGTTAAATTAAGAATAAATTATTAATTGGTTAATTCAGCTTATCAGGTTTATTTATTAGAAAAGTTTTAAAAATCAAATAGATTCTTATTGTGGATAAAATAAACTTGTCAGTACAAATGAGCTCAGTACAAATACAGAAAAACCACAACTTTGGAATCGATATTTGATCCTAAGTAATACAAATCTGGGGAAAAGTTTGACAAATCTGGGGAAAAAATGGGTGAGGCTTGTGGAAAAATTACTAGAATAAAATATAAGTAATCTTGATGGGGTCAATAAAAATAGTAATCAACGATACTAAAAAATCAAATGGAAAAAAGAAAAGTAAATATTTCTGAATCATCAACAATATTGGAAGTAGAGACAAAGTTTAAGTGGTATTCAGAAACAGGACACAAAGATTGTGAATGTGGATTAAGAATCTATAAAATTAGTTTCAACCAAGCGGTAGTAATCGTTTCAGAACTAAAGGATAATCCTGGTAGATCGATTACGGATGAAGCTTTAACCTTAATTCATTTGATCTGTTACAAGTTTGGTTTGAATTTGACTCAAACAATGTGGATCGAACATTATCCAGAGGGATATCTGAAGGAAGAGGATACTTATGATGAGATAAAGCTAGAAATGTTTCATATAAACTCTAAAAGAATCAATAAACCAAGATTAGAGGTATTATTAGGCGTAAAATTGTAAGACTTAGTAAAATAAAGCAAAAAAATTCCATAAGATTGTAAAATAATTTAATAAAACTTCTAATAGTTACGAAATATAAGAAAGTAATCAGCCTAGTATCAACTCAGGTTGATATAGAAGAAATTGCGGTTATTTTTCATTCCAATGGAATCAGAGAGATAGAATTTAGTTCTAGTCGAATTAACCATTTTTTAGTTCTTCTTCCTTAAATTCTGCACCTAATTAGGTTTTTTTGAGGATTAATTCGAGATTTTGACCATTCATTAAGGATATTAATTAAATCTGTATCAGTTATGAACTGTTAAACTCCAGCTTCAACCAATAATTGTTCTATATCAGATAAAGTCAATCCAGTTTTAATATAAGTGGGATTTTCAGGATTATAGGGACTAGCAAGGCGATCGATAGATATAATCTTGGCATCAGCTTCAATTACTGGAATATCTGGATCAA
Source organism: Xenococcaceae cyanobacterium MO_188.B19 (assembly GCA_030065715.1). Taxonomy (GTDB): domain Bacteria; phylum Cyanobacteriota; class Cyanobacteriia; order Cyanobacteriales; family Xenococcaceae; genus JASJCP01. The sequence goes on from JASJDF010000314.1 coordinate 5,765, forward strand.
AGCTAGTAGGACGTACTAAAGAACTAGAAAAACCACTATAAATTACTACTGTATCTGACTCTCCCGAATTTGTTTCTAGTTCCACCATCAATACCTCTTCTTTCCGTTTCATGGTGTACTTTTCCAAGCGTGAACCTATCATATATTTAACATTGAACATTGAACATTTATTTATCATTAAATACTAATCTACTGTTCTAAAGCTGAACGCCCTTGCTTGCCTACTCTTACTAGTAAAAAATAGACTAGATATAGTACATAAAAACATAAACCAACCATTCCTACAAACCCTAAGAAGCCTTGATTATCTGGATTATTATGAATAATTTGTTTATAAGCTTGAGGCACTTCTAGCCAAACCTGACAAAAATTAGTTTCTAAACTAGTATTAGATAAACCACAGGGAATAAACCAAAAACTAGCTGCTGCGCCTAAAACACAGTATATAGTAGTAGCCCAACGCCAAGAGGTAAAGATAAACTTGATACTACTGCTTGGTAAATCCCTAATCTCTTCATTAATATCCACCCAAAACCAGAGAGAGAGAGGAATTAGCCATCTTGCGATCGCACCTGTAAAAAATCCCATTTTCCAACCAGGAATGAAAAGATACACCGTGATCATCAATAAACTAGCAACTCGCCAATAAATAATTAATAATCGCTGCATTGCTTCTTTACGGTCAAAAGTAGCCCATATTAGTAAAACAAGAGGTGCAATGACCAAAAAGATGATAGCGACCCGATAATCCATCCACACCAAAGGTCTAAACCAAATATCATTCATAATTTCGTTTAATAACTCTTCTCCTAACACTCAATTATTCTAGGAGTATTCGGAGATAACGTCATTTCATTGATCATTGAAGATTTATTATTATCTGTTTACGGGAACAATTGTTAATGACTCAGTAAACCAAAAAACAAAAAAGGAAACTTTGAAATAAAAGTTTCCCTCATATAGTTTATATATTTGGAGAAAACAAGCAATTATTCCTTGTTCCTCTTTCTTTGTGCCTTAGTCCTTTGTGACTTAGTCTTCATATACGCGACATTCTGGAGCGTCAGGGTTATTATCACAATATTGTTCTAAAGAGCTTTTCTCTGGATTGTTTTGTTTTTGATGAGATGCTTCAGCTTGTAATTCTTCTACTGCATCCCAAGCAGCAGCACATTCTGC
>JASJDF010000315.1 GCA_030065715.1 Xenococcaceae cyanobacterium MO_188.B19
TGGAATACCCAGAAACTCAAGATGAAAATGCTCACTTAGTAAAGTGGACAAATCAGATTCACGCCTTAATTGACGCATAATACTAAATCCGCTTACCAAAGTATACTTTTAGTTTAAAGCATAAAATTAGCTTAAACCTTTCTGACTTCTGACTTCTGACTTCTGATATCCGAAGGTGTATCCTTTAGGACTTCTCGCAAATTTAAAGTGTTGTATCTAAACAGGATTTAGTATTATACCCCAGAAGATAAAATGTTGTAGTAGATTTTCTCAAAATTCTCTTTAAAATATTCTTTTGCATCAGCACTTATAAAAGATTCTACTCGACTCATTATTGTCGATATTTTTGTCATTTTCAAACTAAGCTTGGATAAATTGTTATCTAACTCTAATTTTTGCATTTTTCGTTTTTGCTGTTCTAGTTCGTTCGCCACTAGTATTTCGCATAGGTTTCGTTTGGTTTTCTCGGATATTAAAATATGAGTTCCATCTTGCGAACTTCTTACTTCATTAGAATGGAGATGATTATAAAAATAACCTCTGTGCATGATACAGAAAAGATAAACGAGATATTCCGCTTCTATTCCTATAGCCTCCTTAATGAGATTTCTTTCTTGTAGTCCAAGGGTTTGTTTTTTATAAATTTGAGTTCCGTAAATGCTATGAAATAAACCAGCTAAACAAACATAATTTGGATTGTTCCACTGCTTTAGCAATTCGTAAGTGTTTTGAAGATGGTCGATTAAAGTTCCTTGAGAATGAGAACTAGAATCAGTATTAAGGTCTATTAGTAAGTCTATAAGCTGGGATTGAGAATACATATACAATAGTGGTCAGTTCTAGGTGTGTAAACGGGTTTGAATCATGGCATTGAAAGCTTCAGAGATGCGCCTTAAGTGGGATTCGGTATAGGGGAAATTTGTGGCGTGCTCAAAGTTATGTCTCATAGCAGCGTTTAACTCAAAGATGAAGAGTGTTTCATCGGGAAGTATGGTGAAATCGATGCCGAAGAAATCTAGACCAACAAGATCGCGAATTTTGTGGAGTTTTTCAAAGTTTTTGGTACCAAGATAGCCTAGGGGATTATTCAGAAAAGACTGTTCTGTTTCTTGCATCCATCGGGTTTTATCCATTACATTATAGCGATCGCCTGAATGCACATTCCAAGAGTCATTAAATAGATTAGCTACGGGATAGAAATTACCATCGATAAAAAAGACTCTGGTTTTGTTATAGACATTTTTAATATTGCGACAATCTTGAAATTGGATCACATAGTATTCTGTTTGTGTCGGGCTGTTTTGCAAGTAGCTATCAAGCTCTGATTTATTATTAATCAGTTGCACACTAGAGCCTGTTTGGGAACCCACTACACGGATAATAAAAGGGAACACAAAGCCTAACCCACTAATTTCATCAGCGATCGCACTAAATGAAACACCATCCCAGGTTAATTTTTCAGTTTTGGGAAAACTCACCCCAGGAATCATATTCAGACGGATATAGTTGCGATCGCGAGTTGTTTCCAATACCCGACGGGGATCGTTAATCACAGGAATATGGGGATAGCGGTCAATAAACCTAGCAACAGCCAGTAGTGAAGTACGCTTACGATCAGGACAAGCGATGGTATTGAGGATTAAATCAAACTGAGGAATATTTTTTAACCCATCAATATTGTTTTCCAACAAATTCATAATCATCCAGTTATATTGTTTCTGAACGATCAAATCCTTAATCGAAAAATGTCCCCCTCTCAGAAGACTTTTATAACTGCCATCAGACTGTTGGACAATACGATAAGCGGAGCCTTCTATACTTCTAATTCTTAATAGGGTTGGCTTCTGGGGCTGGGGTTTTCCTTCCCAGATGATGGGATGGCTTCGGGCAACTTGATGCAGAATAGCTTGTGCTGCTTTATAATCTCCTCCCGCATCGGCAAGACTAGATAAAGCCAGACCACTTTCATAATGGTCAGGAGAAATTTTTAAGCAATTGAGAAAGGCTTGAACTGCTTCAGCAAATTGTCCTTTGCTTAATAGCATTTGACCTTCAATATTGAGCCGATTTACCTGATCGAGTAATAATTTAGCAGAATTAGGTGTTACTTGGGGGAAATTAGGCACAATCTTGGTTTTACTAATGCTATTGTGAGCAATTGAATCATTAATAGAGTTTTGATCCCTATCTAGGTGAAGACGCACTCGATATAATAAGCGATCGCTGTTAGGTGCAAACCCTGTCCTACCGTGGAGTACTTTTTTATTGTGCATAAACACAATTTGTCCTGGTTGCAAAGCAAACTTAATTGATTGAGCAGATTTTTCTAGTATTTGGTTTAAAGTTTTGAGAGCAGTAGCATATTTACTAGGTAAAGAAGAAGCTCCTGTTTCGATGGTTCTCTCAATTTGTGATTGATAGTATCGAATCTGTTCATTGCCTATAGCACCAGAAATAATCGGATAGAGGTTGTCACCAAAGGGATATACAGAATCTCGCAATAGCTCTAAGGTTTCGCGATCGATGTTTTTTAAGATGTGTTCTACAGGAATCATGAGCGATTCTCCACCTTCCTCATCTGACACAATGCACTGAAATGCTACTAAATCATGAGGGTTAGCCCTATAAGATGAATCAGTATGGGGCAGTAAAGGTAAGTGAGTTCTACTGTATTGGGTTACTTTTCCTTCAGCTACGCTTTTCTCTGGATTAATTTTGACTTGAGTAAAAGAAACTTTGGTGGGATTTTGTAAGATTGATTGCTTGGAACTAATATTGCAAATAGCTTGAGATAGTTTAATTAGATTGGTGCTGTCTTCAATGGGAGGATAACCACTAACAATAACGAAGTGAGGATAAGCATTCAATGCCCTACAGACAGATCGAGCCACATTTTGGATATCCAAGACCTCAGTATTTGATGAATCTCGAACAATCCGATTAATATCAATAATTGGAATAAGCAAGAATCTTACACTAAATTACCAGTTTTTAGCTTTGCAGTTCGTAGTATAGTCGGCAATTTAAGTTGGTGACATCGGTATCATTTCTGATTTTATAGTTGATAGTTCAGGGAAAAATATAGTAACTTCTCAATAACCACTGCAACAAAGAGCCAATTATTCATGGTTAAGTGAGAATAGCTACTTCTTTTGGGACATATAATCTGATGAAAATGCTCTGACCAACCAGCAAAACCCAGAATGAGAACCGAAATCTCCGACATAATCCAATTATCTATACTTGACATATGATACAGAGCCTGTTGCTTAGGCAAACTACACTTTAATAAAGTAACTGGTAAATGAGTTAACTGCATAAAATAAATGTATTGCTCCCTATAAAGCATCACAGAGCATGGGAATTTCAAAAAGTATAATGTTCTTAATTGCTTTAGGGATATTGGTTATTGGTAATTACTTCAGACTGAAGCTAACAGAAGAAATAGAATCTTTATTTGCTTCCATAGTAACTGGGATTGGTTTGCTACTTTCTATTTTTTTTGCACCTTTAATAGTTAAATTTTTATTGTTTATTTGGTTATTAAACATCAGATAATATAATTAATATTTGTATTTTTTAATACATTAAAAGCTTCAGGAGCATGTTTTTCATATTTTATATATAAGCACTATAGTTTTTACTAATATTGCTTTTTAATATTATTTTTTGCTATTATTTCTTACTTGTTAGGGGAAGCTATAGTTATTAAACAATAATGAAATATTTAATGAAATTGAACTTCTCTAAGATGCCTAACCGTCTTAGACGATTTAATGTAAAATGGAAAGGTTATTATAAGTGGTCAGTTAAAGATTATAGATGGCTTTTGATGTTTCTAATAAGCAGATTTAATTTTATTAAGAAATTGTCTGTCTATGTTTCCGAAAAACCTAATAAAAAACAAGAAAGCTTAGAAAAATCTTCCTGTTTAGACAGTATTGAGATAGATAAAATTGTTGATTTTTTGAAAAAAGACGGTCTTTATTCAGGAATTAATTTACCAACTAATCTAGTTGAAGAAATTCATAAATATGTTGATATTGCCAATTGCTATGGTAATAGAAAACCAGAATTTTCTTTTCTCCATAAGGAAAAAGAACTAGCAGAGGAAAAATATAAAAAAACTTTTATCGTTGGTGATTATCCTAATGTGAGTCAGCATTGTCCTGCGGTGAGACAACTGCAAAGAGATCCTAAATTATTAGACATTGCTACTAAATACTTAAACGCCAAGCCCGTACATTTATCTACTAAGCTTTGGTGGAGTTATGCAACAGAAGTACCCCTGGATAATCGCTTGAATTTTGCTCAGGTATTTTTTCATTACGATCTTATTGACTATCGCTCCGTACAATTCTTCTTTTATTTAACCGATGTGGATCTATCTAGTGGTCCTCACGTCTGTGTTCTTGGAAGTCATCAAAATAAAAAATTTACTCATCAATTCTCTTTTTTTACAGGACGATCTGATCGAGATATCATTGATTATTATGGAAATGATAATCTAAAGTTTGTATGTGGAAAAACTGGCTTGGGTTTTGTAGAAGATCCTTACTGTTTTCATAAAGGAATTCCTCCAAGCCAGAATAATCGTTTATTGCTAAAAATAGTATTTGGTATCAATAATTATCGCACTAGTGATTCTAAAACAATGTGAGGGTTCAACGAATTTTGATTCGTTATGTCTGAAAAACTAATACAAACTTGTAATAGTTAAACATTACTATAAATGAGTAATTTACGAATATATTTTCTAATCTGTGTCTTCAGGAAAACTGTTTCCTGAAGACCTAAATTAAGGAAGCTATCTTTAATTGCTAGTTCCAGTTTTAAACTATTTGATAAGGACTAGTGAGTTTTTCTAGTTGCTGTACCAAAAGACTGAGGAATAAGCCGACATCTGTAACAATTCCCACAGATTCCACCGAACCGCGATCGCTTAATTTGGTAACTACCGCAGGATTGATATCTACACAGACCATTTTCACGCCAGCAGGGGTCATATTACCTACACCAATAGAGTGCAGCATAGTAGATAGCATCAAGATCATATCTGTCCCTTCTAACAGTTGAGCGTATTCTGCTTGGGCTTTGATTAAATCCATTTGGGTATCAGGAAGGGGTCCATCATCACGGATTGAACCAGCTAAACAGAAAGGGACATTATGGTTAACGCATTCATACATCACCCCTTTGGTAATGATTCCTGCTTCTACGGTTTTAGCAATACTACCGTAGCGACGAACCGTATTAATTACCTTGAGATGATGACGGTGTCCCCCTGTAACAGGAATCCCTTTTTGCATATCTACTCCCAAAGAAGTACCCATTAGAGCTTGTTCGATATCGTGGACAGCGATCGCGTTCCCCCCCAGTAATCCTTGGACATAACCTTGATTAATTAGGGTAGATAGATGTTGTGCACCTCCAGTATGGATTACTACGGGTCCTGCTGTGACCACGACTTTACCACCGCGATCGCGTATCTGGCGTAATTCCCAAGCGATTTGTTCGACAACTATTTCTACTCTTCGTTCACTGGAAACTCCTGCACCCATAAAACTGAATTCTTCAGCACCGCGTTTTTCTCTCTGCTCGGTTTTTCTAACAGTGCGGATACCTTCTACTCCAGTTACAACGCGATCTCCAACTTCTAAGTCTCTGAGCAATTTACATTTAGCAGTATTTTCTCCTACCACAATTGCCCCATCCATGCGTTGATTTTGAACTCTTACCCATTCACAATTAACTCTTACTTCTGTCGGGTAAATAGTAGTTACATAAAAATCATCTGGTGCGACTCCCGCTTGAGTACAAGTCTCAGTAATGATATCGCAAACTTCTGGTTCTGGAGTAATTGCACCTAAATCAATTAACTGAGAGAAAATTTCTTCCATTACTTCATGAGAAGGCGCAGAAACTCTTACATCAGCAGCAGAAATGCTTTGTCTTTCTATTCCTAAATTAAAATTAAGAACTTTAAAACTACCGCCATTGTCCACAATCAGATCGAGAGCCTTATTCATCGTACCCGCATCTAATAAATGCCCTTCTAAATGAATAATCCGACTTTCCACAGGTTCATTAGCATGGACATATTCTAAAACTGGTTCGTTAATTCTGAGGGTGAGACATTTAGCAGCACCTCCAGCTTTTAAGAATTCAGTTAGAGGAGTTTCAATTACCGTAAATCCTTTATTTGCTAGTTCTTGTTTCAAACTCTCACTAGCTTTATTCATCACTACGGTATGTTTCACGTTTACCGTATTACAAGCAAAATTAATCGCATCAGCTTCCGCGATCGCAATTCTTTTGTCTGGTGCTACACGGCTTTCAATTATATGATTAGAATAGGAATCAAATGCCCCAGGATAATAGAGTAAATAACCGTCAGTGAGAGGACAAAAGCAAGTATCCAAGTGATAAAAGCGATCGTCAATCAATCTTAGGGATAAGACCTCAATATCCAACCATTTCGCTAAATAAGGATGGGAATCTAATTCAGAACGAAAGCCATAACCAGCCCACAACCAACGTCCTTCTCTATCTAATAAAGCATCCCCCGCGCCTTCAAAGGGTAAATCTTTCGGTAATTCATAGACAGTAAATCCATTGTCTTCAAACCATTTTTTAAAGTGGGGTTCTTCTCCCTGACGTTCGGGATGATAGAAGCGAGAAAGTACTGCATTATCCCCCAATACCAGACCAGCATTAGCTGTGAATACCATATCTGGTACACCTTTTTGAGGTGTTACCAAATCCACTTGTGCTAATTCTTTCAATACTTGGTGCAGCTTGCTCCACTGTTCTACAGCCCTATCTCTAGAAGATTTATGTACATTTCCCTCCATCCAAGGATTAATTACATAATCTACATCGTAATGATCGGGCGCACACATTAAAATCCGAATTGAGTCAGTCATAATTAGT
>JASJDF010000316.1 GCA_030065715.1 Xenococcaceae cyanobacterium MO_188.B19
TGGTGCTTTGAGCGTTGCGCCCTATCCTTGGAATTCTTGCTAGGGGGTATCCATTACAACCTGTTTAGATATTGCCCCATTTAACCCCGCTTTACGGATTGAGCGCGGGGGATGCTTCTGGTTAAGAAGCATATCCAACCGCGCTGTTGATGACCAGTCTCTACCGTAGGGGTTATGCTTTTACTCCCAACACCGAGAGAGAAGGATTTGAATATTTACGTTTTTGTTAATATTTAACTACCTTGTTACAGGCTTTCTCACCTTCATAAAGTATTCAGTTGTCATGGTTTAATTTGACTTGTTAATTTTGTTTAATTACATTTGTCTCCTTAATCCAAGCTAGAACTACGTACTTTTGTAGTACTTTTGTTCTAAACGAGTCGCACATCTTCTCTTAACATATATCTTAATTTTTACATTCTACGTTACCAACAGCAAGAAGATGCAACCTAGTTTTACAATACTCGATGTGTAACAATTGATTTTAAAATTATTTAAGACATTCCTGGTCACAACATTTCTGAATTAATATCACTCATAAAATAATATGGATACAAAAGCTTTTAAACGCTCTCTAAACCAATCAGACAAATACCATCGCAAAGGCTTTGGTCACGAGGTAGAAGTTGCAGAAACCCTTAATAGCGAGTATCAGAGTAACCTAATTCAGACCATTCGTAACAATAACTATGTTCTCCAAAAAGGAGCAGTGACGATCAAACTAGCAGAATCCTTTGGTTTTTGTTGGGGTGTAGAGAGAGCAGTAGCTATGGCTTATGAAACCCGTCAGCATTTCCCTACAGAAACAATTTGGATCACCAATGAAATTATCCATAACCCTTCAGTAAATCAGCGTTTACAAGAAATGAATGTAGGTTTTATTGAAGTTATTGATGGGAAGAAAGACTTTTCCGTAGTAAATATCGGAGATGTGGTAATTCTTCCTGCTTTTGGAGCTAGTGTGGCAGAAATGCAGCTACTTAATGATCGAGGATGCACTATTGTGGATACTACTTGTCCTTGGGTATCTAAAGTGTGGAATTCTGTAGAGAAACACAAAAAGAAAGATTATACATCTATTATTCACGGTAAATATAATCACGAAGAAACCATTGCTACTAGTTCTTTTGCCAATAAATATCTCATTGTATTGAACATGGCACAAGCTCAATATGTCAGTAACTATATGCTGAACGGTGGTGATAAAGCAGAATTTTTAGATAAGTTTCACAATGCCTATTCCCAAGGTTTTAATCCAGATATAGATTTAGAAAGAATTGGTGTTGCTAACCAAACTACCATGCTTAAAAGTGAAACAGAAGCAATCGGAAAACTGTTTGAAAAAACCCTCCTCAAAAAATATGGACCAGTTGAGTTTGATAATCACTTTATGAGCTTCAATACCATTTGCGATGCGACTCAAGAAAGACAAGATGCCATGCTGAATTTAGTAAAAGAAGACTTGTCTTTAATGATTGTTATTGGTGGGTTTAATTCTTCTAATACTACCCATCTACAAGAAATTGCCATTGAAAAAGGGTTCAAATCTTATCATATTGATAGCGTCGAACGTCTGCTTTCCAAAAATGCTATCGAACACAAACCTTTGATTAAAGGCATTCAAATTGATGAAAACTGGCTACCAGAAGGTCCAATCACGGTGGGAGTCACTTCTGGCGCATCTACACCTGATAAAGTTGTTGAAGACATTATTCAAAAAATCTTTGAATTAAAAGAAAGTTAAGTAGTGTTCTGTTAATTAATTAGCCAGTGGAGATAGTTAGTAGTTGCTAGTTGGTAGTTAGTAGTAGTTGGTTAAAATCGATCGCCAAAACGAAAAATAACTCTACCATCTCCTTGATCATTAAGAGCAAATTCTAATTTAATTAAACCAACGGGACTAGTACCGTGTAATCCTATACCATAACCAAAACCATCTCCAGGCTTATTTCTAACAATTGCAGGTTCTCCTGTAACTGTATCTCCAGAACCTAAATCTGTTCCATAGTCAAAAAATAGTGCTCCTCTAATATCGACATCTCTTTTAAACGCATTAAAGCTAAACATGGGAAAACGATACTCGGCTGTAGCTTGAATGAAACTACGTGCTGTTCCTAATTCTCCTTTACCATAACCCCGAACGGAACTAGAACCACCCAAACTAAAAGCTTCGTAGCCAGGTAAATCGCCGATGATAGTTCCTCCCTGAAAATTGATTAAGAAAGTCGGTTGCCCTTTGCTAAACTTAAATAAATTTACAGGAAAAAAATGAGTATAGTTACCAGAAAGACGATTATATGAAATACTGGCATCCCCTACAGGAATCGATTGATCCGTTTGCAATAATAAGCGATAGCCTTTAGTGGGATTAAGATTTTCATTACGACGATCCCAAGCAGTAACAAAAGTAACTGTCAGCAGTCCATCTTGTCCATCATCACTAAAAGTCAGAGGATTACCTAATTCATCAACATTCACCAACTGATCAGAAAATAAAGCGTCTCTGACTGACACTAACTGGTAGGTGACCCCAATTGAACTTTTAAACTCTTTGGCAATAGGAAGAAAATACTCAACCCCTCCCCCTATTCGATCTATCCAAATATCATCACTGGTAATTAAATCTACTTCCCTTTCTCCGCCATCAAATTCTGGTTCAACGCTTCTACGGTTAAAAAAGTTTGTTGCATAACCGCGATCATTTCTGATAAATTTACGATAGTCAAAGTCAAAGCCTAATCTCTTTTCTCCTCCTTCGATTCCCAAGGTGATTGCCTGATTATTACGTCCCAAATTAGTTGCACCCAAACGAATTCCAGAGCCTATTCCTCTAGAAGCATTAGACATTGCGTTCACTGTAACTGGTCGTGCTGAACCTTGCAAAGCTGTAGGGGGTTGTAAGGTAGAGCCAAAACTAAAGAAAAATGACTTTCTTTCTTGTACTGTAACTACCATAACTACTTCATCAGCTGATGCTGTTGGCTCTAAAGTTAAAGTAGCTTGCTTGACGATAACTAATTCATTAACTCCTGCTAAACCTGATTGAGCTAATTCTGCGTTGTAAATATCTCCTGGTTGCAGTTTAAATTCTTGCCGAATAATGTGAGGTTTGGTTTTGCCTTCTTTTGGATTTCCTTCTTTGTCTATAAAGCGAATTTCAATATCTTGAATAGTTTGTCCTTCTCCAGTAGGAACAGTTATAGAGTTTCTTTGTCCTATTAAAAATGAGTTGCTGGACGTTTCTGTGGAGGGTTGAAAGGTGCTATTATTTTGGCTTATTGATTGAGCATTAACATTGGCAGTCTTAGCGAATAGTTCGAGAATTAACAAAGACAGTAGAAAGTATTTGGGTTTCATTCAGTTGTTGGTAGTTATTTTAGTGGTGCAGTAAAAGCAATTATTTCGAGCAATCGTTGAGATTGCATTGCCGATAAAATATTCAGACCATATATTACTTTAAAAGATTGATAACTGTTTGTGAGCTTTTCTGATAAACAGGCAATCAAACTCTTCACTTAATTCAAGCTTAAGCGCAATAGTCCTCAAATTAATCCGAATTTGGATTTCTGGGTGAATTTCTGCGAAAGTATAGTAAGGTTTTCAACAACAAAACTACTTACTTACATTGTCTATTGCCTGTTTTCTATTGCTTTTTAAACAAGCAGTTATTTTAACAATATTTTTCCGTCATTATTCTTGTTTGTATCACTATTATTAAGTTAAAAAATTAGATTTTTAAAAATTCAGAAACAATTTCAAATTCCCCTGAGAATAGCAATTGACATCTATTAAAGCAAATGTAAAGTTAATTTTTCATTTAGAAATACAAGATAAGTACCCATTTTGCTCGACTAAGCACAATTTAAAAAATGAGGCTAAAGATTACAAGTTGGCATAAAAATAGCCTTTTAAATTAACAATTTAATTCGTGATAAATGTGGGAAATTGTTTTAATTTATTAAGTTTTTGTCTGGTATTTTATTGCAATAAAATATGCTATTTATTAATAATGAAATATGCTCTTTATTAATAAAGTAAAGGGAAGGAGGGACTTAATATGAGTGTTATAGATTCAGGTGTTATAGAACCAGCTGATTGGAGTAATGTTGGCGGTAGTGGCAAATCAATGAGCCAACTTGGAGACAAGTGGTCGAAAGGTTTTTTTGGTCTTCCAGAAAATCTGAATCCTTATGTAACAGACGATACAACAGATCCCAGAGGCAAGAGAGGTTCAGTTGAGAGAGCAAATATAGCAAATATATTTACTCCAGATCCAATATTCTTCTTGGGAGGTAGTCCTGCCAGCATTGATTTAGCCAACCCTGTGCGCTCTGTAGTCATATCAGAAGGAGATGTTCTTGTCTTTCCAATTATAAATACAATAGAGCCAGACGCATTTGATAAACCATTTCCTAGTGAACAAGACACACGTGACGGAGTAAATAATTTACTTGATAGTGTTCCAGTAGGCTTTGATTTAAAAGTTGACGGCGAAATTTTAGTTTCTGCAGTTTCAGAGAACCCAGATCCAGATCCAGAAACAGGTCCACCTCAAGTATTATCAAATCCTTATAGAATACAATCTCCTGATGGTGGTTTTAATTATATAATTCCTCCAAAAACTTGGGTAAGAGATCCAGAAACAGGTGAACGAGTACATCCACAAATAGTAGAACCAGCAGTACAAGCTGGCTATTGGTTCGCTTATGACACCGGAACTCCATCTTTTGTTCAAGGTCAAGATCATACTTTGTCATTTGATGCATCCCTTTTTGGTACTTTTGCGTTAAATGTCACGTACAACATCCTAAATGAGATCGAAGGAACATACCGACGCGACGAACTGTCTGGGACTAAATTCAATGACTATATCCGTGGCAAAACTGGTAAGGATAGTCTCTCAGGCTTAGATGGAGACGATCTTATATTAGGAGGCTGGGGCAGAGATACCATCGATGGCGGTAGCGGAGACGATGAACTGTGGGGTGACTTTGGCAAGGATACTTTTATCTTCAAAGCAGGTTACGGAAAAGACACTATCTTTGACTTCGCAAGGAAGGAAGTTGTGAAAATTGAAGGATTCACTGAGTACGACAGCCTCAAGAATGTGACGCTAGATAGTGGCGTAAGTGCAGCTCAGATTGATTTTGGCAAACATGATATACTGACCTTAATTGGAGTGGACTCAAAACACTTATTGTTTGACTTTGACGATGGCACAATTACTCTAGAACACCGATTCAGTATTTAAAATTTCTTCATTCGACCATCAATTCTGAAAAATTAATTTTCCTTTTAGGGCATCTAGTGTAACTGGATGTCCTACTGGTAAAGCTGCGTTTACACCATCATGACCAAAAGGAAGCTCTGATACTATAGGAATATCTAAGTCTTTTAAGCGATCGCGTAATACTTCTGCTACTGTCCAGCTATTAGTTCCTGGATAGGGTTCACAACGACTAAAACGCCCCAAGGCAATACCTTTAATCTGTTTTAAAACTCCCATTAATCGCCATTTCGTTAACATTCGATCTATGCGATAGGGATATTCTGTGACATCTTCTAGGGCTAAAATTACCCCTTTCATCTCAGGTTGTAAAGGAGTTCCTAGTAAATGAGTTGCTACGGTCAGATTACCTGGTAGTAAAAATCCTTCCGCTGTTTTATCGTTCCAGCCTTTACCCTCTAATGTCGGGAGAGATTTACCAGTTAGATAGTTAAATAGTCTTTGTTGTGACCATTCTGGCTCACTCTCGATGCTAGTAAGTACAGGAGCATGGACACTTCTAATTCCCACAGTTGCTAAACTCCACAATAAACTAGTCACATCGGAGAAGCCGATGAGCCATTTGGGAGTAACTTCTTGATTCCAACTCCAATCTTCTAATAGTCTTGCCGAGCCATATCCTCCCCTAATACATAAGATTGCTTTACATTCAGGGTTGTTCCAGGCGGAGGCTAAAGCTTGTCTGCGTTGAATATCTGTTCCAGCCAAATAACCTTCCTGACTGTCCCAATGTTCTCCTAACTCCACTCGATACCCTTGAGAACGCCAAACTTCAATACCCTGTTGTAGTGCATCAGTTGTTTTTAATGCACCACTAGGAGCGATCGCAATTGCTAAATCTCCAGGTTGTAAATAGGGGGGTAATTTATAGCAGTTCTCGTACTGGTGGGGTACAGTAGCCTTAAGCTTTTGGTTCATTGTTCATTGTTCATTGTTCATTGTTCATTGGTTGTACTGCATAACCGTGAGAATCGCTATAGTCAACATCAGTCAATTAATTAATTATTTCAAGCTTATATTGACGAAATAGTTGATTATGGGAAACACTATTAAAGCATCTAATGCAAGATTGATCATTAAGGGAGCTAAAAGATAAATGATAAACGATAAATGTTTTAATCCTGGACTCTTGCTGAAAACATTATTAAATCAAAACAACTGGTTTTTATCTTTGTTGTTATGGCTAGTACTGATTCTACCCAGTCAAGCGATCGATCTTAGAGTAGCAATCAAGAAGAACGTGGAGCATATTAAAGTAGGTAGCTCTACTGGCGCAATAGTTAAAGATGGTAGAGGAAAGAAACTTGGAGAAATAAGACCGATGACTGCTATAGGGGTTAAAATGGGCAGTAATCAGCTAATTTTAGACCGTCTTAAGGCAGGAGAATTAATGATCGAGCCTAGTGGTGATGGTTATGTCTGGATTGGCGATCGCTGGTATCGAGGCACAACCCGTTTAGTGCGCCAAGGTAATAAAATTACTGCCATTAATCAAGTAGATTTAGAAAAATATTTATACAGTGTAGTAGGGGCGGAAGCAGTTGCTAGTTGGCCCATCGAAGCTCTCAAAGCTCAAGCAGTTGCAGCTCGTTCCTATGCCTTATATAAAAGAAAAACTCAAAGTAATAATCTTTAT
>JASJDF010000317.1 GCA_030065715.1 Xenococcaceae cyanobacterium MO_188.B19
CAATTGTAGCTTAAAACCAGCTCAATTCCCTGTACTTGTATTTTGTTTGTAGTCATCAAAAAGATGGCTAAATTTCTGCTGTTTTGTTACCTAAAAATCAGCTTTTTTGAACCATGCCGTTTTTTCCGAAAGGCGATCGCTAGCTAAAAATTTGACTTATAAGCTCAATTAGCTGGTACAAATTTTCTAGACGGAAGAAATTAACATAAGCAATACTTATAATTTTAGTCATCTTTTACTTGAGCTGTATATGTTCTGGATATTTTTGAGATGAAACTGTCAAATTTTCAATGATATTTCAACGTATATTGAGTCAAAAATAATTCCTTGATTTAATGTAGGTAGTTTGTAAAAATTTGAAGAAACAAAAGCATATTTTGACAAAAGTTATCCCTGGGCGAGCGTCAGTTATTGTTCTCATAAGTAGATGGATAACTTTTTTTTGCAGACTCTCGCGCTAAGATTAAAATTCTATTTTTTTAGAGGGACTTAAATGTTAATTAGCCGTCGGGAATATAGACGATTTCTCTCACTTCATAAATTCGATTTACTCCGTTTGATAAAAATGCTAGCATTTGTTTTAAGTTAAACTCAGATCTTGCACCTAATCAGAGAAAAATCAAAACCTCTATCATTTAACCAGGGTCTAACTGTCTCTAACTGATTCAAAAGGGAGAGAAGTAAAATATGAGGGAGAAGTAAAATTAGTGCCTGTTGTGCTGAATCAAACCAGTCTAAATTATCGTAGTCTCCTAAATGTAAATAAATCCAGTATGATAATAAATAGGAAACAAAAGAAAGAATCAACCAACGATAAACTCCAAGCAAAGTTTTTTGATCAAAACGATGAAGACTGAAACAATGTTTAACAGTTTTGAAAAATCCTTCGATTTGCCATCGTCTTCTGCCCCATCGAGCAATAGTTTTACCTTTCATTTGCTTGGTGGAAATCACAAAACGCTGAACTATGAATGCCATCTCGTTTTAACCAAACCCATGACAAAAAAACGGGAATATCTAGCCCATTCAAATAAACTTGTTGACCACGAGTTTTAATTTCGGAGACCTTCCGTCCATCTTCAAGAGTTCTAGTTTTAGCAATACCAAGAATACCATGATGATTAAAAGAATCTCCCCGAATTTGATTAATTAAATTAATTGTGCCAAAAGCAGTGTCACCTAATACATAAATCTGAAAAGATTGAGTAAGAATAGAGGGTAAAGTCTTCAATAATTTTTGTGCTAATTGTGATGGAGATGGAGTATCTTTACCCCGATAAACTCAAAAATTCCAAGGAAATCGCCACTTTCCGATGACTAAATACATAACCACAATATGTAATCCTTTCTTATGATGATAGACTCGAACCTTATCTTGAAGGTGAGGAAAATTACCAACTTTAGAGAGTGTTGTTAAATCTAGAATAACTTCTAACGTTGGTTTTCGCCCTTTTTTTCTTTGAGAAAGAATGAGATTTAATATACAAGAACGAACATGACGAATCAGAGAACGAGTTGACCATTTATAATGATTCAAAAAGCGACTAATAGCACTTTCTGATTTAGTTTGACAATGATGAGGAACTCCCTTACCTTGCCCTTTAAGAAACAGAGCTAAAATAGATTCTAAAGTTTCCTGTTGATAAATAGTGGGCATTATCTGTTTCAAGGTTGATAGTAATTCTTCGGCTTGAGGTAAAATATGGTTCATCAATTAGTTCTCTACTGTTAAAGAGAACTAATCTACCAGATTTATCCTACCTAATTACTCAAAATGTCTAAAAAAGAAAGTGAACTAGAAACAGAACAAAGAGCGGAACGCATCAGTGCCACAATCGCTCTTTTACAGGCACAAAAGTCGGAAATTGAAGCATCAGGGGTTGTAGCTCCTCCTGGATGTTCTGTTGCACGATATCAAGCCAAAGGAGCTAAACATCATTACTGGTATTATCAACTCCGAGCCAATCGCGCCATTTTTCCCAAAACCAATAAGGAGAATGAATATTCTCGGTTTCAACATTTAGGAAAAGCGGGAAGTCAGGTGCACATAGATGGAGTTTTAGCAGTAATTAGACGAAGTCAAATTGATGAATTGACTAAAGCTATTGATGAACTAAACGAAAGTTGGTCAGATTTATATAGTAATGCAGAAAAAGTGGGTCATCGGGTTGAATAAATTATCCTTGCTGACTGGTTTTTATTAATTTTTGATGCTTTGTTCTCTGTGTTTGCCATAGAATTAGCTGTCATCCTGTCCACACAGTCACTTCATCTATTCATTCTCATATCAACTTTTCTTGGTGCAATATCTGAGTAAGACAAATCTTGTAGGGTGGGCATTGCACTAAAGTACTTCCTTCGGTCGCCCACCCTACGATGAAATAATATTATGCAGTAAATCTCGATGTAATAATGCTCTGTCTTTTAGAGATGCTATCTTAGTTTTATTGAGAGCCTCTCCATTAGCAAAATATTCGATCCAAGCTTTGCTAATAGTTGCTGTATTATTTGGTAGTTGAGATAATTCCCAACCAAGTATATTTATTTCTGCCATTAATTGGGTCACTTTAGGGTCATAACTAAGGGCAAAACAACGACAGGATTCCGATGCTGCCATGATAAGGCTATGGAGACGCATCCCTATAATCATTTCTACCCCTGTAAATAAGCCCTTTAATTCTCTAGGGTCAGAGAGAGATAATACTTTACTCTTATTAGGTAATTCTTGGGCAATGGTATGGGCGATTTTAGTATCTTGTTCAGGTTGAAAAGGTACGAGCAGAATAAAAGTATTGGTAGCTTGTTGGAAAGTTTTGATTGCTTGAGTTAGTAATTGAAGACGTTGGGTTGTTAAAAGAGGGTGAGGGCGTAAGACTACTGCAACTTTAGGTGCTGGTAAATCAGATAGTCCTTTAACTGGCTTACTTTCTAATGCCCAAACAGGATCAGGGGCTAAAAGAGGTGACATACCCCATTCTGTTACTAGGTTAGCAGAAACACTATCTCTAACACTAATTCCAGTGCAACCTCTTAATACTTCTTTAGTCATCCAACGGGTAAAATTACGCTTTAAAGGACCAATACCTTGCGCCCAAGCAATGGTTTTTAATCCTTGTTGTTGGGCTAATCCCATTAAACCTGCATAATAAAAAGGACTGGCAATACTAGTAACATCTTGCATTAAGCTACCACCACCCCAGATAAAAAAGTCGGACTCTTTTAAGACATTAAGTATGGCAAAAGCGGACGTGCGATGATAGCTTGCTACATTATATAGTTTTTTGGTTTGACTAGGATTACCTGATAGAACTATTGGATTAATACTCTCTGGTAGCATTTGGAGCAAAGACATTAATAAGGCTTCGTCTCCACCATTACCTTTTCCATAATACCCACATAATACAGCATTGCGATCGCTCATTAGTTTGTTAATTACTGAAATACTGTTACAAAGTAAATCTTACCTGATATTTACCATAATCTAGCGATCGCAAATTCTACTAGTGGTAGAATAAAGCGTAATATTCCAAGAAGATGAGGCACTTTGATTCAGAACTCATCCTGAAACTGAAAACTTGATGAGTTAAATTGCTTAATTTCCCAGAAAACTCTCAGAAGACCATCATTTTGTATTTAGATAAGGCTTTTATCTTAGTTAACAGTAAAACAAACACAAAAAGGATAAAAGCTATGAAATTCACTCATTTACAGACTCTTGGTTTAACTTCGGCTTTGTTCTTAACAACTATTGGCGGAGTAGTCATTACACCTCAAGTCAAAGCCAGCTCTTTTAGAGAGTCAACCCAATTAGTCGCTGCTAAAACTACCAGTGCTAACAGCTTTGTTTCTGTAGGAGGACATAAAACTACTGGTGGAGTCAAAATTGTGACTGAAAATGGTCAAAGATATTTAGAATTTGATCGCAGTTTTGCTACAGATAATGGACCAGCTTTAAAAGTAGTATTACATCGTAATAGTTCTGTGGGAGCTAGTCTTAGAGCAAGAGATTATGTGACACTTGCGCCTTTGAGTAGTTTTAATGGTACCCAGCGTTATTTAATTCCTAATAGTTTAGATTTAAGTGAATATGCTTCTGTAGCTATTTGGTGTCAGCAATTTAATGTTACCTTTGGTTATGCAGAATTACCTGATACAGCAAATGTAGTTGCTTCTGGTAACTTCGTTACGGTAGAGCAAGATCATCCCACTAAAGGAAAAGCTACTATCATTGAAGAAAACGGACGAAAATACCTGGAATTTGACTCCAATTTCACTACAGCACGAGGACCAGCCGTTAAAGTATTATTACATCGCAACAGTAGTGTTCCTGTAAATCTTCGGAAGCAGGACTATATAACTATTTCCTCTCTTCAAAGTTTTGATGGCAAACAAAGATATGCTCTTCCTACTGGTATCAATTTAGCTTGCGACTGGGAAGCCCCACGTCTGTATAGCTTCGCTGTGAGCGTGGGATGAGAAGGAGCGCGACAAATTATGATATTGGTTTATCTTGGTTTTCGATATACTTTCTTAAAGTAGAAATAGTTACACCTCCGCACGATGCCAGAAAATAACTACTATTCCAAACTACCTTTTTTTGATAATATGTCTTCTCCAGTTCTGCTAAAAATTCTTGTCTTAATTTACGACTAGAAACACTCTTAAGACTATTGACCAACTTGCTCAATTGTATTTCTGGATGGTATTGAAAAAGTAGGTGTGCGTGATCTTTTTCCGCGTTGAACTCGACGATTTTGCAATCAAACTTGTCTAATAATGATTCAAATATTTCATGAAGTCTGTTAACCATAGAAGCGGTTAATACTTTACGTCTGTATTTGGTAGTTAAAACCAAATGAGCTTTTAAATCAGATACAGAACGACCACGGGAGACAAAATCTTTCTTCATAAATAATTGATGCTGATTATGCTAAAGTCAGTGTATCAAAAATGCTAACTCTAACCTTGATTTATACTTATCAGTATCGACTAAGACCCACTACAGAACAGAAGCTAGTACTAAATGACTGGCTTCGCATTTGTCGTTATTGGTACAATCGTCAATTAGGAGAAAGATTTGATTGGTGGGAACAAAATCGTACTTACACTGATAGTTGTCCTCTAGTTTGTCATTTACCAGAATTAAAAGATAAACCCGATTATTACAATCAGAAAAAGCAATTACCCATAATCAAACAAGATTTGGTAAGTGTAGGTTGGAGTAAAGAACTACTGGACTTCACTGTTGTTCCCTCTCAAACACTTCAAGAAGTGTGTAAAAGAGTCAAACTAGCCTTCAACCGCTACATTAGCGGAGATAAAAACGGTAAGCGTTCAGGAAAGCCTCGTTTCAAAAATCAAGCTCGTTTCAGGTCAATGGTCTTTGAAGGAGCAAAATTACATAGTTGTTCAGTTGGCGGAAAATTTCTCTATCTTTCACTACCAAAGTTAGGAGTAATTAAAGCGCGATACCATAGAGTACTCCCTGATGGTGCGGTACTCAAACAAGCTCAACTAATCAAAAAAGCTGATGGTTGGTATATCAACTTAAGGCTAGAAGACAAAACTATTCCCAATTTTGCCACAGAAATTAATCCGACTTGGGAAAACTCTATTGGAATGGATGCAGTTTTGCATGAAAATGATTATCTAGCTACTTCCGAGGGGTTTAAGCTGCCATCCCTTAAGTCATTCCGCAATTCCCAAAGTAAACTAGCACGTATCTCAAGACGTAAATCTAGCAAAAAAAAGGGCAGTAAAGCTAGACGTAAACTAGCTAAAAAAGAAGCCAAAATACATCAACAAGTAGCTAGAGCTAGAAAAGATCATGCTTATAATATTGCCCATCAACTTCTCAGAACGGGTAAGACAATTTTCTTCTACGAAAAGTTAAACCTCAAAGGATTGACTAAACGCAATAATCCGAAACAGGACGAGCTTGGACGTTATTTACCCAATGGACAATCCAGAAAATCTGGATTGTCATTAAGTTGGAATGATGCTGCTTTTGCTCAATTCTTTTCTATCCTTGGTTACATAGCCGAAAAAGCGCACCGCCCGCGCCGAGGTTTCCTCGGCGTAAGGACGGAGCAAGAAGCTGGAGCCAAGGCGATTGAAGTAAATCCTGCTTATACTTCTCAGTTACTCAGTTATAAAGATGAATTTGTTTTTACTGAGTGTAGTATTCGAGAGTATTGGGACGAAGAATTAAACCTTTTGATTGATCGAGATATCAATAGTTCGATTAATCTCAAAAGGCGTGGGCTGGACTTGTTCCCACGAATCAAACGCCGTAAAGGGAATCCAGTAGTAACTAAATCTGCTACCAATATTACCTTGAAGGAAGTTCTGCTAGTCCATCAACTTTGGGCTACCCAGAAGCCTGCGTGACCGAAGGGAATCCTTTAGGGCTGTACGCGCAGCGTCAGCGTAGGTAAGTCACACCAATATCAATCAGTAGCTATTTGGTGCCAACGGTTTAATGTAACTTTTGGTTACGCAGACCTGTAAACAAACAAACTCAGTTAAAAAGAGACTCCAGGAAGTTTGACCATCTTGTTCTCTCTCTATGTCTCCAGTCTTTGTACGGTATACCAATTTTCTTTAATTTTAAAAATTGGTATTAAATAATTCATAATTTTTTATAGATAAGTTCTATAAAACCCACTAGACATAGGATAATAATAAGTCGCTGATTAGATGTATCTTTAAGACAAATTATTCAAATCAACGGATACAAACACTAAATATAAGGAGCAAGTATTGGTTACTACAACTTCCTTTAACACAACTAA
>JASJDF010000318.1 GCA_030065715.1 Xenococcaceae cyanobacterium MO_188.B19
GCAGGCACCGTCGTTTGATATCCGAAGGTGTCCTAAAGGGTACACCTTCGGATAACACCTTCGGATATATCCTTTAGGACGGCGGTGTAACGTTTACCTTTGAACCAATACCTATTGGCTGATGAATATATATATTGCTATTTACGGATTACTTCCCCTCTGGTAGATTAATTTTAATCCCTGATTTTTAACTTTATCTTTAGATTCGGGGTAGTGTTTGACATACCATATCGGCACTGCAATTTTAACAAACAGTAATTTCATAAACTGCAATAGGAGGACATCACTGTGTCAAAGAAAACCGTAGCAAGCTTAAGCGAAGCTGATGTAGCAGGAAAAAAAGTTTTAGTCAGAGCCGACTTCAATGTACCTTTAGATGACAGTGGTAAAATTACCGACGATACTAGAATCAGAGCTGCTTTACCTACTATCAATGATTTGACTGGTAAAGGTGCAAAAGTAATCCTCTGTAGCCATATGGGTCGTCCCAAAGGAGAAGTTAAAGAAGGACTCCGTCTAACTCCTGTGGCAAAACGTCTTTCAGAACTTTTAGGGCAAGAAGTTACTAAATGTGATGACTGTGTAGGAGATGCCGTTACTGCTACTGTTAACGGAATGAGCAATGGTCAAGTAGTTTTACTAGAAAATCTCCGTTTCCACAGTGAAGAAACTAAGAATGAGCCAGAATTTGCTAAAGCTTTAGCATCTAATGCAGATTTATACGTTAATGAAGCATTTGGTACCGCACACCGCGCTCATGCTTCTACAGAAGGAGTAACCAAATACCTCAGTCCTTGTGTTGCTGGTTACTTAATTGAAAAAGAATTAGAATTCTTACAAAATGCAGTTGATAATCCCAAACGTCCTCTAGCTGCTATTATTGGTGGTTCTAAAGTATCCAGTAAAATTGGTGTAATTGAAACTCTACTGGAAAAATGCGATAAGCTGCTCATTGGCGGTGGAATGATTTTTACTTTCTATAAAGCTCGTGGTTTAAGTGTCGGAAAATCTCTAGTAGAAGAAGATAAACTAGAACTTGCTAAAACTCTAGAAGCTAAAGCCAAAGAACTAGGAGTAGAATTGCTTTTACCTACTGATGTAGTTGTTGCAGATAACTTCGCTCCTGATGCTAATGCCCAAACTGTCAGTATTGATAATATTCCTGATGGCTGGATGGGATTAGATATTGGACCCGATTCCGTTAAAGTATTTCAAGATGCTTTAGGCGATTGCAATGCTGTTATCTGGAATGGTCCTATGGGAGTATTTGAGTTTGATAAATTTGCTGTAGGCACAGAAGCTATTGCTAATACCCTAGCAGGTAAACCCGATGCTATCACTATTATTGGTGGTGGTGACTCTGTCGCTGCTGTAGAGAAAGTTGGTGTTGCAGATAAAATGAGCCACATTTCTACTGGTGGTGGTGCAAGTTTAGAATTACTCGAAGGTAAGAAATTGCCAGGAATCTTGGCTCTTGATGATGCTTAAGTATTTATCTTAGCTAATAGTCTACTGGTTAATTATGAAAAGGGGCAATGTCATATTGCTCCTTTTTTTAGCCTTAATTTGATTCAAATATAGATGGTTTTTTAGATTTTTTTTCTAACAATACTGGAGGCTCAAGTTGTTGTTTCCAAGCTTTAATTTGGGATTGAGCAGAATAGTGACCAGAGGTACCAGAAGGGATTTTCTGAGCAATATCAATAGCAGTTTCAAAAGAATCAAAAGAAGTTCTTCTAGCAATGGCAAGAATTTGCTCGCTCCACAGATTAACATTTTGGACTACTTCGTTATAAGCTGAGGTATTAGAAGGGACTTGTCTAGCTATCAGAATAGCCCTAACTAGAGAATCGGGAGTTCTTTGATTTGCCAGGGCATAAGCTTCTTTGAGGTACTTTCTGGCTTGAATTTCTTTTTGCCAAAGATCGATTTTAGTTTGAGCTTGGGCTGATAAAGCCCTTCCCCCAAGAATTTTTTGAGCAGTACTGATTGCTTTGTTATAATCTCCAAAATTAGCAAAAGTAATGGCTTCGTCTAAAATCGGTTGATCTTCTTCTCTTTCGATGCTGTTTTGCCAGCTACGGGCATACCTTCTTGCTTCTCCATATAAAGGGCTTTTAGAAGATACTAGATTAATTTCAGCGATCGCTCTTCGCCAAGCATCCACATTACTGGGAACTGCTAAACTTCTAGCCCTCTCAATTACAGGACGATCTTCAATAGTATAAATTTCTTTTTGCCAACGGGTAATTTCCCTTTGGGCTTCTCGATAGCGCGGGTTACTGGTTGGAATCAAACGAGCTTCGATAATAGCAGAATTATAAGCACTAATATTCCTATCCCTAGCCAACTCTCTAGCTCTAGCTAGATGCTTAATATCTTCAATTTCCAGTTTCCAGCGACTAATCAAATATTGTGCTTTGCCATAGAGGGGGCTAGATGGCTCTATTTCTTCGGCTTCTGCGATCGCATCTTCAACGGATAAAACTGTTCCCAAACTGGCACTAACCCCTGCTCCTGCTAGGGTATTCCAATCTGCCAGTTTTTCTTGTAGCCCCAAACCAGCAGGAATACGATTAATGGTTTGCAAAGCCAAGGACCATTCTTGTTGATCAACTAAAGTTTCAATTTTAGTTAATAATTTTCCTGTAGCCTGCTCAACAATATTTTGTGCTTCTTGATAAGCGTAGCTATCTTGAGAGATTTTGCGAGCCCTATTAACAGCTTCTAGCAAACCGTCAATTTTACCATCATTCAAGCGAACCACAGCTTCATCTAGAACCGCGCTTTCTTCTTGAGCCACATTGATTTTATCAATGGTTTCCTGATACTTAGTAGTTGCCCAATAGTGATTTTTACTATCAGCCAAACGCACTGCCCAAGAAAAAGCTTCATTCCATTTAGAAGCTCTTAATCTCGCTTCCACTTGGGCATAATTATCACTACTTTCTTGCCAGATATCTTCCCATTTTTGGATTTTTGCTGCTACTAGATTATGGGCTTTGAGATTTTCAGGAATTTGTTGAGCAATAGTAATAGCTGATTCCAAATCTCCCGCTTGAAACTGCTCTTCACCAATAGTCAGAATTTTAGTTGACCACTTTTCAATGTTGCGATTAATTTCCCTTCTTAAAGGATGATTTTCAGGTAATTTTTCTAGTAACGCGATCGCTTTTAATAAATTATTAACGTCGTTTTGTTCTGCCAAAACCTGAGCGCAATATAATCTTACCGAAGCGGAAGCCACAGGCCAATGTACTTTGGAACAACTTTCTGTTTCGGGTAACTTCAACAGAGTAGAAGTTGCACCATAACCAATACCACCAGAAGCAAAAACCAGTATTATTCCCCACAATTGCCAAGCTTGCCACCAAGGAACAGAAGCAGTTACTTGCAAACTAGTATCTGTAGCTAACCCAACCTCTTGACCGATTTTCTGATTCAAGACACTCTCTTTTGTTTTCAGAGAGTTTTCTTCAATTCCATCAAGACTTTGTAGAGATTTTTTTTGATTCAGATTATTAGAATTGGTATCTTTAGCTTGGGAGCTAAAGTTAGGGGAATTTCGGTTAGTCGCCATATACTATCCACTGATTGCAAGTAACTAGATTTTTAAGTTTTAAAGTAAATTTATTAGATTGTCTCTCATCTTATCATTAGGTCTTAGTTACAAAAGGGAAACTAGTCATTAATTCATCTCAATTGGACTCAGTTTTCAAATCTGAAACAAGTTGAGATAAATGGGACTCTGTTGCTTGATAAACTTCACCACAAAATTCACAAGTTGCTTCTGCGCCTTCATCTTTTTCAATCATGTCTTGTAATTCTGCTGTTCCTAGCATTTTTAATGCCCCTAAAACTCGATTAAAAGAACATCCACATTGAAAACGTAGCATTTGAATTTCTGGCATTATACACAGACCCAAATCCCCCAGTAATTGTTCCATAATCTCTGTGAGACTATTACCACCCCTTAATAATGGTGTAAATCCAGAAAGATGAGCTATGCGAGATTCTAACAAAGAAATTAAAGATTCATCGCGAGCAGCCTTGGGTAACACTTGTAGGAGCAAGCCACCAGCAGCCGTTACCCCTTGTGAGCCCACAAATACTCCCAACAATAGTGCAGAAGGGGTTTGTTCCGAAGTAACCAGATAATTGGCTATATCATCTCCAATTTCTCCTGAAATTAATTCTACAGTACTAGAATAGGGAAACCCATAGCCCACGTCTCTAAGTACGTATAAATAGCCCTCATGACCTACAGCACCTCCTACATCCAATTTACCCTTGCTATTGGGAGGTAGCTCCACTCCTGGATTACTGACATAGCCTCTGACTGTACCATCTAAACCAGCATCTATTAGAATCTGTCCCAAAGGACCGTTGCCTCTAACATTGATGTTGACCCTGGAGCCTTCTTTTTTCATACTAGAAGCAAGTAACAAACCAGCAGCCATGGTGCGTCCTAAAGCTGCGGTAGCAACATAAGAAAGTTTATGTCTTTGGCGGGCTTCTTCCGTTAAACGGGTCGTGATTACTCCTACGGCTCTAATTCCATTGTCGGCTGCCGTCGCTCGAATTAATTGATCTGCCATAAATCTTTTAGTTAGGTTATCTCTATATAATTTACAATTATTAACGTAATTATGGTTGTGACTACTAATACTGGACGACCTACTTGTCGTCCACAAAAAAAGTTAAGATAAGTCCATAACTAACTCACCTATATAGAAACAATACTCTAAATAAATTTTTATGACTGACGTTCCCGTCTCTCGTATTCGTAACTTCTCAATTATTGCCCACATCGATCATGGTAAATCTACCCTAGCAGATCGAATGTTGCAAGTAACTAAAACCGTTGCTCAAAGAGAAATGAAAGAGCAATTTCTCGATAATATGGACTTAGAGCGAGAACGGGGCATCACCATTAAGCTACAAGCAGCCAGAATGAACTATAAGGCAAAAGATGGTGAAGATTACGTCATCAACCTGATTGATACTCCTGGTCACGTAGATTTTTCCTATGAAGTATCCCGTTCTTTAGCTGCTTGTGAAGGAGCACTACTTGTAGTGGATTCTTCTCAAGGTGTAGAAGCTCAAACTTTAGCTAATGTCTATTTAGCTTTAGAAAATGACCTAGAAGTTATCCCAGTATTAAACAAAATAGATTTACCAGGCTCAGAACCAGAACGAGTCAGTAACGAAATTGAAGAAGTAGTAGGCTTAGACTGCACGGATATTATCAAAGCTTCTGCTAAAGCTGGAATTGGGGTAGAAGATATTTTAGAATCTATCGTACAGTTAGTACCTCCTCCAGAAGATACTATAGATGAGCCCCTCAGAGCTTTAATTTTCGATAGTTATTACGACCCCTATCGCGGTGTAATTGTTTATTTCCGCGTTATGGACGGAAAAGTCAAAAAAGGCGATAAGGTGCGCCTAATGGCTTCAGGAAAAGAATACGAAATTGATGAACTGGGAGTACTCTCTCCGAATCAAATTCAAGTGGATGAACTCCATGCGGGAGAAGTAGGATACTTTGCAGCAGCAATTAAAACTGTAGAAGATGCGCGAGTAGGGGATACTATCACTCTAGTTAATCAACCTGCGGATGAACCATTACCAGGCTATACCGAAGCTAATCCCATGGTATTCTGTGGTTTATTCCCTACCGATTCCGATCAATATCCCGATTTAAAAGATGCTTTAGAAAAGCTCAAACTCAACGACGCAGCACTATCTTATGAGCCAGAAACCTCTAGTGCGATGGGATTTGGTTTTAGGTGCGGATTCCTGGGGTTACTCCATATGGAAATTGTGCAAGAAAGACTGGAAAGAGAATATAACCTCGAATTAATCACTACCGCACCTTCTGTAATTTATCGGGTTACTACTACAGAAGGGGAAGTATTAGAAGTGGACAACCCTTCTTTATTACCTCCACCCCAAAAAAGAACCAAAATTGAAGAGCCTTATATTAAGGTAGAGATCATCACTCCTGAAAGTTTTGTGGGAACTCTGATGGAATTGTGTCAGAGTTGTCGAGGTGAATTCAAGGATATGAAATACTTTACCCTCAACCGTACTTGTTTAATTTACGAGTTGCCGTTAGCAGAAGTGGTTACAGATTTCTTTGACCGTCTCAAGTCTCGTTCTCGCGGTTATGCCAGCATGGAATATCAACTACTTGGTTATCGGGAGAACCATCTAGTTAAGTTAGACATTTTAGTAAACAAAGACATCGTAGATGCTCTTTCTACTATTGTCCATCGAGACAAAGCTTACTATGTAGGACGAGCTTTAACCGAAAAACTCAAAGAATTAATTCCCCGTCACCAGTTTAAAGTACCTATCCAAGCTTCTATTGGAACAAAAGTTATTGCTAGTGAACATATTCCTGCTTTACGCAAAGATGTACTAGCCAAATGTTACGGTGGTGACATTTCTCGTAAGAAAAAACTCCTCCAAAAACAAGCTAAAGGTAAAAAACGCATGAAAGCAATTGGGACAGTAGATGTGCCTCAAGAGGCATTTATGGCAGTATTAAAATTGGACTCTTGAACCTCCCATCCTGATCAACGTCAGTTCGACGAAGCTAAAAAACTGTAATTTTTCGAGTTTGGATAGTCGTTAGATAGCCTTGAAATCCTCATTCTTTCGTTAAGAAAATC
>JASJDF010000319.1 GCA_030065715.1 Xenococcaceae cyanobacterium MO_188.B19
CACTTTGAACATAGCGATAACCAATTAGAGGGGCAAAATTAATATGGTTTCCCAGTGGAAGTAAAAAATAATGTAAATTTGCTCCAACAGAAACGCGATCGCCACTAAAGGTTGTATAGTAATCTGTACTTAGGGTCAAACCAGTTTTACCAAGAAAAATATCTTCTAGAGCGATATTAATACCTACAGCATCATCATTAGACGGAAACAGAGAAAAGCCTGTTTTTAAACGAGTACTAAAGCTTGGATCGTGACGAATATCCTCTAATACATTAGGGGTTTCTTTTAACCAGCGTTGTAATACAGGACTATCTTTAATAATCTCTTCGGGAATATCAAGTTCTTTCTGATTAATTTCTTGAGCCTTAACTGGTAGATTGAACCAAGAAATGATCATTCCTATGTAACCGATAAAAAAAACTTGTTTGATCTTCACCAACTACTATCCACTAAATTATGATTTTTATATTTAACTGGGGTTAAATATCTCACAGCCTATCACGATCGTTAATTTACTATGAATCATCCTCTTATCATCCCTAATGAACTAGACAGTTTTGCCATTAGTTTTGCACCTTTATCTTTGAGTGAAATATATTCTCTTGCTGATGATCCTGCTAATGGGGCGATAGTCTTAATGAGCGGTACAGTTAGAAATCAGACCGAAGGAAAACCTGTTAAATCACTAGAATACCAGGCTTATGAGCCTATGGCGATCGCAGTTTTTAGCCAGATTGCTCAACAAATTCGGAATAAATGGCAAGATGTTAACCGAGTAGTAATTCATCATCGTATCGGACACTTATATATTGGGGAAATTAGTGTTTTGGTAGCTGTGGGTTGTCCCCATCGAGGAGAAGCTTTTGCAGCTTGTCAGTACGCAATAGATACTCTCAAACATAATGCACCAATCTGGAAAAAAGAGCATTGGTCAGATGGTTCGAGTACTTGGGTGAGTATTGGTGCTTGCGAAGTCGAGTCTAATTCTAATTAAAGTTAGAAATATGGCATCAAATAAACCCAGTGAATCCCCTCCATCTCGAACCATAAATTTATCTTTATTGGCTATTGTGGCAGAAGGATTCTTTTCCCGTCTTAGTTTTGGCATTATTACTTTTGCTTTGCCATTATATGCCTATCATTTAGGATTTAGCGTACTAGAGATTAGTTTGTTAGTCACTCTTACTGAAGCAACAGCTTTAGTTTGTAAACCAGCGATTGGTTGGATTTGCGATCGCTACGTATTTAAGCTAGTCTATACCACTTCTATTGGTCTTCGTAGCTTAGTGGCTTTTCTGTTAATTATTCTGTCATCTCCTTGGCAACTATATACGATCAAATCTGTACACGGCACAGCAGAAATGCTCAAAGGTATTTTTCCAGTTTTGGCAACCCAGTATGCTGGTTTAAATGAGGCTCAAACAGGCTCAATTTTCATTGCTTCAACTCTGGCTGTCTTGGTTTCGGGTCCACTTTTTGGTTGGCTATCAGATCGGGGGAATCGCAAGCTAGTTTTATTACTACGCAGTCTTGGTAATACGATTTCTTCGATTATTTATCTTGTTTTTCCCAGCTTTCATGGTCTTGCTACTGGGAAGTTAGTTGATGACATGGGGAAAGCTGCTTTTCGTCCCGCTTGGGGTTCATTAATGGCTCATGTGTCTAGTTTTGATCGAAGTCGTAGAGCACAGACAATTAGTTGGATGCTAATAGGAGAAGATGCAGGAAAAATTTTAGCCCCCCTTGTAGCAGGGTTTCTCTGGACTAGTTTTGGTCTTACGGCTATGCTTACTGTGCGAATTCTATTATCTATAATTACCGAAGTTTATGCCACTACTATCATTGATAATCCCAAAATTAAATAATGAAAAATGTTTGCAAGTTATGCTAATAGGATTTGTTAGAGTAATGAATCCATCAATTTCATTAGCTTAATACTGTCTTCTGATAAGTCTTCTATAGAATTTAGGGTTAAGTTTTTTTCTAACAAGCCCTTGAGGGCGATCAACTTCATGCTGTTTTCTGCCAAAGTTTCTGCGATCGCATCTCCTGCGGGAAAATAACCTACTACCGCTAAATCCATCAAAGCCGAACGACGCAATTGTAAATCATCGCCAGACAAAGCTTGAATCAGTAATTCTCCATATTGTGACTCTCTAGTCAACTGAAACATAGCTCTGGCAGCAGCATACCTAACTTTCTCTACTGGATGCTCAATAAACGGCTTAATTAAATCTATAGCTTCTTTTGCGCTCAAAGTTCCCAAGGCTTCGATTACCGCTTCGTAAGGCTCAACTAAATGAGGTTTTCCTGGTACAAATTGGGCTTTTTCTAACCCTCCCTCCAATAACTTCATTAAATAAGACACACAGCGATTATCAGCCAAATTTTCCAAGGCTTGAGCTGCTGCTTCTCGCACATAAAAGTCAGGAAATTCTAAGCAACGAATTAAAGCAGGAACAGCTCTTTGATCCCCTAATTTCCCCAAAGCTCTAGCGGAGTTACGACGCAAAGGATAACCTCCATCGGGAGCGCGATCCGATTCATCTTCTAAAGCCAAGAGTAAAGCTTCAATGGCTTTTTCCTCTTTAACTCTAAATTTTCCCAACCACCAAGCAGCATAGTATCTTGAACCTAAATCTTCTTTCTGGTTCAGATTCGCGATCGCAGTTTCTACCGTCAATTGTTCAGCACTATTAGAATCTAAACTTGTTTTTTCATCCTTCATACTTCATCCTTCATCCTTTTAAGCACAACAATACCCAGAAAAGTAAACAAATACAAGCCTGTTGCCGGCATCCGCATACCTTTCTGGGTAATGCTTTTCAGTATTAATTTTTTTGTTCCTAATTTCGATTAATCAACAAAAGATTAACCAGATTTCAGAGACAAATTGCACTTTCGCTACTAGCTAAGAGCGTTGATTGCATAATCCAAGTAGGAATTAGCTTCAACAGCAGGATCGCCTGACAAACCATGGTTGGATTTGATGTATTTGAGAGCTTCGATATACCAGCTGGGAGATAATTCGTAAGCACGGTTGATTTCGTCTAAACCAGCTACTAAGTACTCATCCATAGGACCAGTACCACCAGCTACTAGACAGTAAGTTACCATGCGGAGATAGTAACCAACATCACGAGCACATTTAGCTTTACCTTCTGGAGTAGAAGCAAAGTTAGAACCAGGAGTGCTAGTAGTGTAAGGATATTTACTATACACAGCGTTAGCAGCACCATTGATTAGGTTCTGAGAATTAGCAGTTAAAGCTTTAGCAGCACTCAAACTAGCGTTAGCTTGACGAAAACGACCAAAAGCAGTCTGAATTTCAGTACTACTTAAGAAACGTCCTTGAGAATCTGCTGCGGATACAGCCTCAGTTAGAGGAGTTTTCATGATTTGGGTATCTCCCTGTTTTTCTAATTTTTCCTAAAAAATGTAGTTTGGTTGATCGAGATATCAACACATAAATACTGGTTTAAATTATCCAACCGCAGCAGCAGCGCGATCAAAGTAGCCTGAGATTTCAGAAGCTAAAGCAGCGCAATCACCAGGAGTGATGCCATTTCTATCATTAACAATAGCTAAAGCAGCTGCTTTCATTTTTTGAACACCAACAGCTACGGAAGAACCAGGGGTTCCGAGAGCTAGATAAGTTTCACGAAGACCATTTAGGCAGCGATCTTCTAGTACACTAGCATCACCTGTGAAAACAGAATAAGTGATGTAACGTAAAATAATCTCCATGTCGCGCAAGCAAGCTGCGTTACGACGGCTAGTATAAGCATTTCCACCAGGAGCAATTAACTGAGGCTGTTCTGCGAATAAAGCGCGAGCAGCATTAGTTACGATTGCGGAAGAATTGCTAGTAATGCGGTTTACAGCGTCCATGCGTTTGTTGCTTTCAGCAACCATTGCGCCCAGAGCATCTAATTGGGCAGTGGAGAGAAACTCACCACGAGCGTCGGCTTGAGACACTACTCTAGTAAATGCGTCGAACATCTAATTTAATCTCCTACTCTATGTAAATGAGTTTAGTTGAACTTCAAAAAATAATTTTAACTTGACTAGATTAAACCATGGGCTAAATCCAGTTTTTGAAGCAGACTTCCAACCTTTATGAATTTGTCAGAGCTTTCTTAATTTTCGATGCTTAAGATAACATTTTTTAAGCTGCATTAGAAAACTTTACACTTCGGTGGGAAACCTAGGAAAACGCTCTGAATTTAGAGATCGTTTTAGGGTTTGCCTGCCAGCATTTACCCCTCAGATAACTTTTATACAATGACGTTGAGCTATTATTTGTTACATCTTGTTAATTTTTGAGTAGTTGCTTGGGGTTAACACTCAAGAACCAAAGTGATTAAACCCTAAGCAGATAAGGCTATTGCCTCAGAAATCAAGAGCCAAAATAATAGTTCTTGCTATGGTCAAAATTTTTTCCACAATCAATACTAATTTGGGCGATTTGTAAATAATTCAGTCTTACAGCCAATATCGATCTTGATAAAACTATTGATCTAGATGCTACAAAAATTGGACTCACTAAAGTACAATTCCTGGCACTTTATGTATGGAAAAAAACTTTGATAACTCTTAATATTTATCAACATTTTGTAGTACAAATGCTTAAGCATGCCTAATTTTTAGTCAAAATTTATAGTTTACTGCTAGAATTGAGATTAAGGAAGAAGGCTAGTAATAGCTTTTTCGACCTACAAAAAATCTAAGTACAGATAAGAGTGGGTTTAGCCCGCTTTTTTTATTGTTTGTTTCTCAATGACTCATCCTTTAGTTCCTCAAATTATTGACTTGGCAACACCTCTTGCTGAAAAGCTCAACTTGGAAGTGGTAGATGCAGTGTTTCAAACCAATAAAAACCCCCCAGTAGTGAGAATAGATGTGCGTAATACACTCCAAGATACGAGTCTTGAGGACTGTGAGCAGATGAGTAAAGCTTTAGATGCACAGCTAGAAGCTACAGATTTGATCACTGGTAGTTACATCTTGGAGGTTTCTAGTCCTGGTATTACTCGTAACTTAACAACAGACCGAGAATTTATTACTTTCAAAGGATTTTCGGTTATTGTAAAAACCTTTGCTCCCTACAAAAACCAAAAACTCTGGAAAGGAAAACTTCAAGGTAGGGATGAAAACAACGTCTATCTGAATCAGAAAGGAAAAATAATCACGATTCCCCAAGATTTGGTCGCAAAAGTTCAAATAGATGATGTAATTTAGCGCAATTCGTTGGTAATCATCATTTATAAACCCTGAAATTTAATTAGTAATTAATTAGTCCATTATTCAATTAGGAGTAAAATTTATGACCCTAGTCAGTTTGCCTGGTCTTGGGGATATGATCGAACAGATTAGTCAGCAATATAATTTGCCTTCTAGTTCGGTGCAAGAGGCTTTAAAAGAAGCTTTAGTCAAAGGATATGAGCGGTTTCGTCGTACCAAAGAAAGTGGGACTCGTCAGTTTACAGAAGAACATTTTGAAAACTTTAAAGTTCAACTTGATACTAATGCAGAAGGATTTTTAATTCTTACGACCAAAACAGTAGTTGATAAAGAAAAGCAAGATATTGTTGATAATGACCGAGAAATTGCACTCCAAGAGGTTCAAGAACAACTGGGAGATGATGTCAATATAGGAGATTCTGTATTGGTAGATGTTACCCCAGAACAAAGTGATTTTGGTCGCATGGCTGCAATTCAAACCAAACAAGTGTTGCTCCAAAAATTACGGGATCAACAGCGTAAATTAATTCAAGAAGAATTTAAAGATTTGGAAGATACAGTGCTTCAGGCAAGAGTTCTACGTTTTGAAAGACAATCTGCCATAGTTGCTGTTAGCAGTGGAGTAGGACAACCAGAAGTAGAAGCAGAATTGCCCAAAAGAGAGCAATTACCCAATGATACTTACCGCTCCAACGCCACTTTTAAAGTCTATTTGAAAAAAGTTCGTGAAACTCCCCATCGAGGTCCACAACTAATTGTCTCTCGTGCTGCTGCTGGATTAGTGGTGGAACTTTTCAGCAATGAAGTTCCAGAAATAGAGGAAGAAATTGTCCGTATTGTTGCCGTTGCTAGGGAAGCAAATCCTCCTTCTCGTTATGTAGGAGTTAGAACTAAAATAGCTGTAGATACTTTAGAGCGAGACGTTGATCCCGTAGGAGCTTGCATCGGAGCCAGAGGCTCTCGTATTCAAGCAGTGGTTAACGAACTCAGAGGAGAAAAAATTGATGTAATTCGCTGGTCTCCTGATCCCGCTACTTATATTGCAAATTCTCTTAGTCCTGCTAGAGTAGATCAAGTTTTGCTAGCAGATACGGAGGAAAAGCAATCTGTAGTCCTAGTAGCCGAAGATCAATTAAGTTTGGCAATTGGGAAAGAAGGTCAAAATGTTCGTTTAGCAGCACGCTTAACAGGCTGGAAAATAGATATTAAAGATGCTGCTTTATATACAGAAGAGGACCTATTATCTAAGCAAACTCCTGTTGAGGAGGAAGAACAGGAAGCACAACCAGAATTGACAGAAGAGGTGGAAATATTGACAGAAGATTCTGCTTTAGAAGCAGTGGAAAAATCTGAGTCAGTTCCAGACATCAGAGAAACAGATACCTAATATTTTTTCTGCATCAGCAATTAGTATTAGATACTGATTGCTGG
>JASJDF010000320.1 GCA_030065715.1 Xenococcaceae cyanobacterium MO_188.B19
GAAGATTAAAGAGATACATCTTAATCATATTATTTTGGGAAATTATAACTATGAATGATTCTATACCAGTTACCACAGAGGAAATCTTAGCTTTAGGACAAAATTCCGTAAGTGAGGATATTATTGCGATTGCGATCGCTGCTGTAGTCAAAATAGCTTTAAGACAAGGACAATCCTTAGAAGAGATACAAGAACAAGTTTTACAAGATGACAGTATTCTTGATCTTTTACAACGTCGTTGGCTGATGGATTTAGTGGCTAAAGCTTGGGAAATGCTTTCTTGAACAGTGAACATTTATCATTGAACATTTATCATTTGTTTTTGGTTAACCACTAACCACTAACAATTAACCATTAACAAACTTTCAAACATAGCTTTGCCATCAGTTGCTCCAATAGCAGCATCAGAGGCTCTTTCGGGATGAGGCATCATTCCGAGTACATTGCCTTGTTGATTGATAATTCCTGCAATATTGTTGAGAGAGCCATTAGGGTTATTCTCTGAATCGATTTCCCCTGTGGCACTACAGTAGCGGAAGATAACTTGATTATTGTCTTCTAAGGCTTTTAGAGTTTCTGCATCTGCATAATAACGCCCTTCTCCATGAGCTATGGGAAAAGTAACAACTTGTTTTTCCTGGTATTTGCTTGTCCACAATAGATCGTTTCTTTCTACTACTAAAGGAACCCGATCGCAGATAAAATGTAAATCGCGATTCCGAATTAAGGCTCCTGGTAATAACCCTACCTCTGTTAGCACCTGAAAGCCATTACAAATACCCAAAACATATTTTCCCTGTTTAGCATGATCGATAATACTATCCATTACAGGGGAAAAACGAGCGATCGCGCCACAGCGGAGATAATCACCGTAACTAAAGCCGCCAGGAATTATAACAATATCAATATCTGAAATATCTGTTTCCTGATGCCATACCATACGGGTGGGAATCTCTAAAATGCCTTGGGTAACGGTTGCCATATCGCGATCGCAATTTGACCCAGGAAAGACAATAATACCAACTTTCATAATTTTTCAGGTTAATGGTTAATGGTTAGTCCTAAAGGATATATGCGTCCTAAAGGATATATGCGTCCTAAAGGATACACCTTCGGATATAGCGGTATCCCCTTGCGGGACACCTTCGGATATAGTTAGTGGTTAGTTGCTAACTGAGTAATTTCAAAACAATAATTTTCAATCACAGGATTTGCTAATAAGCGATCGCATATTTGATCGAGTTGATTGTTGGCATCTGCTTCATCTGTTGCAGTAAGCTCTAACTCGATGTATTTGCCGATTCTAACCCCTGTCACACCTTCATAACCCATTTGTTTGATGCCAGATTCTACCGCAACTCCAGCAGGGTCAAGAACAGAAGAACGTAGAGTAACATAGATACGAGCGTGGTACTGATTAGCCATAAATCTTGTGTAAGAAGCGCGCTTCTCAAATATTTTAAGGGGAAAACTAACCCAATTAGTTTAGCCTAGAATTAGTCCTAATCAATATAAAAAACCCTACTAATGAAAGCTCAACGTACTCGCTCTCAAGAAAAAGTACTAGAAGTATTGCAGACTTTAAAGAAAGCTATTTCAGCACAAGAACTATATATTCAACTACGTCATAGTGATCATAATATGGGCTTGGCTACTGTTTATCGTTCCCTAGAAGCTCTGAAATTGCAGGGAGAAATAAAAGTGAGAATTTTACCTAATGGGGAATCGGTTTATAGTACGATTAATCGAGATCGTCATTATTTAACTTGTGTCAATTGTGATAGGTCAATTCCCATCAAGCAATGTCCTGTTCATGAATTAGAAAAACAATTAGAACAGTCTCACCAATTCAAAGTTTATTATCATACTTTAGAGTTCTTTGGGTTATGCGATCAATGTCAGGAACATTAACGAGTAATGAGTAATGAGTAACGAGTAATGAGTGATACCTCTAGCTAAAGGAAGCCCTAAAGAATATATCCGCAGGTGTACCCTTTAGGGATACTCTAAGACAAGGGTACAATGTCCGAAGGTGTATCCTTAAGGTATGAGGTTTTAGGTAGTAGTTATTAGGTTTTAACTATCGAATAGCTGACAGCTTAGATCATCTGAGAAAGTGTTTGTCTTAAACGACGAAGCCGATCAGAATAGCTTTTCATTACTTCCAATGCAAACATAGGAGTTTGTTGCACTGCAAACATAAAATGTTCTCGATCTAGAAAAGCTAAGACAGAATCAGTTTTTGCGATCGCAGTAGAGTTTCTCTGATGATCTAAGTGAAGCAATACCCCTTCTCCAAACAGATCGCCTTTTTCAATTGTCTCTACTACCTTACCGTTGACTGAAATTTCTACTGATCCAGTGATAATGCCATAAATCACATCACTACGTTCACCTTCACGAAAAATAACCTCTCCTGTTAAAAAAGTCTTAGGAGAAGGGGGTTTTTGAAAAAGCTCTATAGTTCTAATTGGTTCTAACACTTCCACTGCCTCATCTAGCTCATAAATATTGTCTGATAAGTTGGCTAATTTGGTAAAGATTTGGTTAACTATGCCTTATCTCAACCTTAATTGTAATTAAGCTAAAACTCCAGCAGATTAAGTAGATTCAATCCTATTTTCGGAGGAAATTTCAGTATGAAGAGCATTTTTACCAAAATTATTCAAGGGACAGTTCCCGCTTCCTTCGTTTATCAAGATGACCAAGTCTCAGCTTTTATGGATATTCAACCCATCAATCCAGGTCATGTTCTAGTGATTCCTAATCAACAAGTGGCTTCTCTAAATGACTTAGATGAAGCAACTGGAGCCCATATGTTTCGTATTGGTCATCGAATTGCCAAGGCTCTAAGTCAAAGTAGTTTAAAATGCGAAGGGGTCAATCTGTTCCTTGCTGATGGTCAAGCTGCCAATCAGGATGTTGCTCATATCCATTTGCACGTCTTGCCTCGATTTAGAGGAGATAGTTTCAAAGGGTTAGTGGGTCAAAATGAATGTCAATTATCAACAAGAGCTGAATTAGATCGGACGGCAGAGGTGATTAAATTTACTTTAAATAGCATCAAATGATCCTAGTGATTTAAGATTTTAATTCCCTTGCTTCTTTCTGCATTTTCTTATCTTGATTGATTAGCCAAGCTTGAGTCTAGACTGAAATCTTAATCGCTAAAATGTTAGACTAGGCTTAAGTTACGCAACTTTTGCCAATGTTCGAGCTACAAGAACAAAGTCCCCTGTCTTATCTGAAACAACTAAGTCCAATCCATCGATTCGAGACGGTTGCAGAAACTACCATTGAAAAAATTCATCCCTTATCATCAGCTTTTAACACGGATTCCATTAAGGTTTTAAGTTGGAATATCGCCAAAAATAACCAAGCTCGCCACTGGCGTGAAGATTTTTTAAATATTCTTCAACAACATCAACCAGATAAGATTTTGTTACAGGAAGTTCGCCTCTGTGCTGTTGAAAAACAAATTGCCGAACTAACCTCAATGGGTTGGAGCTTTGCCCCTAACTTAATTGATACTTTTGATAATAGCTATTCAGGAGTTTTAACCGCGACGAAAGTTGCTCCGCTTCAAAGCCAAGCCAAGATTACTAAACATCAAGAACCTATTACTGGAACTCCTAAAGTTTCTCTATTTGTTGAATATTCTCTGGGCAATGGTTTGGAAACTCTCTTAGCTGTTAATACCCATTTAATCAACTTTGTTGAAACCAGCAAATTTCAGGCTCAATTAGCAGAAATATATGCCATAATCTCCCAACATCAAGGAGCCGTAATTCTTTCGGGAGACTTTAATACCTGGAGTCGTCGCCGATGGTTACTGCTATTAGAAATGACTGCCAAATTAGCTTTGACTCCGATTACCTTTTCTCCCATTGAAGCTCAAAAAATTAAACGCTTTTTGCTGTCTCCCCCTCTAGACTACATCTTTTACAGAGGACTAAGGCAAAAAACCCCTAGTGCTAAAGTAATTAATATTTCTTCTTCGGATCACAATCCGTTACTTGTGGAGTTTCATCTTTGAACGGATGCCCAATCAATGCTGGCAGGGATTAATATTGTCTCAATTTTCAGTTTAGCTACAGTAGTCGTACATTGTTTGGGAATTGTTACTGCTGCTCATGCGGTAATGGTAGTTAATTCCTATCGGGCTGCAATCGCTTGGGGAATTTCTTTGATTACTTTTCCTTGGTTCGCTATTCCTTTGTATTGGATTTTAGGAAAAAATGAATTTCAAGCCTATTCCCAAGCCTTACAAAATGCTTACCTAGAACATCATAAACTGGTTAGCCAAGTATATTCCACAATCCTAGAATTTAAAGCTGTACTTCCAGCCAAATTTGCTACTTTAGAACGTCTTGCGGAAGTATTCACCCCTCTTCCTTTTACTTTTGGCAATGAAATTGAGCTGTTAATCAACGGTAAACAAACTTATCAAGCAATGTTATCTGCGATCGCACAAGCTCAAGAATATATTTTGTTGCAATCTTATATTATTAGTAATGACGGCGTAGGGAATAAGTTTAAACAAGCTTTGATTGCGAAAGCCAAGCAGGGAGTTCAAGTTAATCTACTTTACGATAAAATTGGTTCGCGAAAATTATCTCGTAATTATCTAAAATCTTTGCGTCAGCATGGCATTGAAATTAGGGGTTTTGGTAGCAGTAGAAGGAGAGGAAACCGCTTCCAAATTAACTTTCGCAACCATCGGAAAATTTTAATTATTGATGGAAGACTAGCCTTTATGGGGGGCTTAAATATTGGGGATGAGTATTTAGGGAAAAATTCTCATTTTGGCTCCTGGCGAGATACTCATCTCAAAATTCAAGGTGCAGCAGTTAAATGTTTACAAACTGTATTTCTAGGCGATTGGTATTGGGTAACCCGAAAAATTCCTCAAGTTTCCTGGCAAGTACAACAATCCAAACAAGATAGCCAAATAGCCTTGATTTTACCAACGGGTCCAGCAGATACTTTAGACAACTGTAATTTATTCTTTCTCAGTTTACTTGAAGGTTCCAGAGAGCGAATCTGGATTACTAGTCCTTACTTTGTGCCTAACAGTTCTATTGTTAATGCTTTGAAATTAGCAGCTCTCAGAGGTGTAGATGTGCGAATTATTTTACCTAATCGCCCCGATCATCTAGTTGTATATCTTTGTTCTTTTTCCTACTATACCGAGTTGCAAAAACTGGGGATTAAGTTATATCGTTATCGTTCTGGATTTATGCACCAAAAAGTTATTCTGATTGATCGGGATTTAGCAGGAGTGGGTACAGTTAATTTAGATAATCGCTCATTCTTTTTAAATTTTGAAGTAATGACCTTTTCTATAGATACTCAATTTATTCAAAAGGTTGAAACTATGCTCCAATCGGACTTAAAGGTTTCTCGTTTAATCGATCTCAATGGTTATGAGCAAAAACCCTTTTGGGTTAAATTAGCTGCTAGGGTGTCTCGTTTGTTAGCACCAATACTGTAAAAAACTAAACTAGTTAGGTTCTCTTTAAGACAAAGTCACAGCTATCTCAAGTCAATTATCTTCCCAAAAATATTACCGTGTGATTCTGTTCCCAGAAATTTTGAAACAAAACCTTCACAAGTTCCTTATATTGTTAGTTTAGTTTTAATGTCTAGCTAGATTTTCTTTGATTTTTTCAATAAAATCTAGCTTCATCAACAGAAGTTTTCTTGCAATTTAAATTAACTAAAAGTTCTAAATAGCTAGGAACGGGAGAGTAGAGTTTATGAGACGATTAGGTAAATGGTTT
The DNA here is from genome assembly GCA_030065715.1 of Xenococcaceae cyanobacterium MO_188.B19. Classification (GTDB taxonomy): domain Bacteria; phylum Cyanobacteriota; class Cyanobacteriia; order Cyanobacteriales; family Xenococcaceae; genus JASJCP01. The sequence continues at coordinate 5,784 of JASJDF010000320.1, forward strand.
AGTATATTAAGTTTCCTATTAATCAGTTGCTGGGGATTTTTTGGCTGGAATCAACCTGTAGTTGCTGCAAATACTAATATTGAGTCTCTGAGAATGTTGGCAGTGAAAACGGAATTGCCTACAGAAATAAAACTATGCATTGAGTCCGACGAGAAAATCGATTTGAATAATGCCAATCTGGTGGCTTTTACTGACTGTCCAGGCTTTTACCCAACTCTGGCTCAATTAATTCTTAAAAATGGACCTTACCAAAAGATTAAAGATGTTTTGAACATACCAGAGTTGACCCCTCGCCAAAAGGAACTTTTAATAGCTAATTTAGATAGTTTTAGCGTCACACCTCCAGTTGTTCCCCTAGAACGAAGGATGCCACCTAGACCGCCATTGCGAAAATAAACAGAGATTCTAGTTATGGAGCTTTGCCGATTTTATGGCTTAAAATCGGCTGTGTTTCGGTTTACCAATAGATATTGTGATGGTTCACGATTTCACTGAACCGGCAAGAATGCCTCTGACAAAATAGCGTTGCAGTCCAAAAAATACCATTAAAGGGACAATCATGGTGATAAATGCGCCAGCAGTGAGTAAATGCCAATCTTGACCACGAGAGCCGACTAGATTACTCAGTTGAATGGTTACAGGGGCAACATCAGGGGTTCCGCCGAGATAGATCAGAGCTACTAGTAAATCATTCCAGACCCAGAGAAATTGAAATACGGCAAAAGAGGCGATCGCTGGCATGGAGAGGGGGACGATTAATCTGGTGAAAATTTTGAGGTGGGATGCACCATCCACTTCGGCTGCTTCGATCAGGTCCCTGGGTAATGCTCCTATATAGTTGCGTAATAAGTAAATACCGAGAGGCAAGCCATAGCCCGTATG
>JASJDF010000321.1 GCA_030065715.1 Xenococcaceae cyanobacterium MO_188.B19
AGTCTTCCTAACTGCCATTGCCATTGATAAGTAATATCTGAGGCTTGAATATCTATGGCTAAATCTAAAGCCTTTTCTGTGGCTTTTCTGGCTCTAGGATACTGTTGATTTTGCTCGTACAAATAACCTAATGTGCCTAAAGCATAGGATTCTGCTGAGATATCTTTTAATTGACGAGATTGAGCAATAGTTTTATTGAGTAATTCTTCGCTATAGAGTTCATAACGGTTAAAACTGGGTTCTGTGTCTGCCAAGTCAATTAGATTTTTAGCAAAGTTAACTTGAGCATAAATAGCTTTTCTACTGGCAGGAGAGTTAGATAAACGGGATTGTACTTGAGGAATTAAACCTTGAATTTTCTGCCATTCTTGTTGACTACTAAGCAAACTAATTTGATTCAGATTGCCTTCAACCTCCATTAAAGGATTAGAAGTGGTGTCTGCTGCTTGCTGATAATAGGCGATCGCGTTATCATAATCTTCTGAAGCTCTAGCTACATTGCCCAAACTAAACAAAACCGCACTAGTTTCTTCTTTTAACCCCAGAGATTGCACTAAAGTTAAACTCTCTTGCAACATTTCTTGAGATTCTGTCAAATTTCCGATGACTTGGAGTGCATTACCCAATCCTCTTAAACCCAAAGCTTTAAGAGTTAGATCTTCTTGATTTTCTAAGTCATCATGTAACTGTTCTAAGAGTTTTTGAGAGCGACGATAAAAGCCCAAATTTTGTAGAGCCTGTGCCTGATTGATCTTACTACCCAATAAACCGACCTGGTCTTCTTCTTGATTATAATAACGTTCTGCCTGTTGCCAGCTATCAAGAGCCATCTCAGCTTTACCTAACTTTAGTTGTAAGCTTCCTTGGGTATTAAAAGCCTGTGCTGCTATGCTTTGAAGATTAGTATTCTTTTTATTCTTGCTTGAACCATAGTCTTGAATCAAATTAATACTTTGATTAATCGATTCCTCTGCTTCTTGCCATTCCCCCAATTCCTGACCAGCCAGAGAAAGATAATTGAGACTCAAAGCTTGAGACGGAATATCTCCCACTTGTTGATAGTGCTGTACTGCTTGCTGCCAATATTTGTGCGCTTCAGTAAATCTACCACTTTCATAAGCTGCTTTTCCTTTAATCAGAAGATTAGAACCATCAACAGATACCACTTCTTCGGTTATAGAATAGTTTTGAGCTATGGCTGGAACTACTCCCATAACTAAGATAAAACTCAGTAATGCGATCGGAATACTATAGTGAATACCTCGGAAAATTTTATAGATTCTGTTCATAACTTTGTGCATCAGCTAACCTTAATCCAGACAAACAAAAATCCAGCTCACCATAAGCTAATTTCGTGGTTATTACCTATATCAAGACTGCGAGCCTCTCTCACAGTAAATTTTCTAGTTAATTGACCATCTACCTTGATATTGCCCAAATAGCTTATTGGAATTAACAGTTAAAATTACTGATGCTAATCAATAAGGTCAATGAAGTTAAAATTTGGCTAAAATAGGGTAGTTATAAATCTCGGCAGAATTCTCGTATCTCTGGCTATAAGTAACTTTTACTTGACAATACGTGATTTACATTGTTGGCATTCTCAGAATATAGGTTAATAATTGTCTAAAAGACTGATTTTTACTCAGTCTATTGATCACCATAACTTTATTAAAATTTTAGTTTTTTCTTTAGTTAAAACTATGCAAACGGCCTCCGCCAAAATTCTCGTCGTAGATGACGATCCCGCAATTCGTAATTTAATATTTCGTTTTCTCAATCAGAAAAAATATCAGGTAGAAGCTGCTGAAACAGGAGAGTCTGCCCTTAGGATGTTTGAGCAATTTAATCCTGACCTGGTAATTCTTGATGTTAATTTACCCGATGCTTTAGGATATAATCTCTGCGAGGAAATGCAAAGTACCACAGATGTATTTATTCTTATGCTAACTAGTAGGGGTGATGCAGCAGATAAAAAAGAGGGTTTTCTGAAAGGGGCAGATGACTACTTAACCAAACCTTTTGATTTACAAGAATTAGAATATCGCGTTAAAGCTATTCTCAAACGCCAGAGAACAGTCACTAGTTCTGAAAAGCAACCTTTAACGTTTAAAAACCTAGTCATTGATCCAGTTAGAAGAGAAGTAAAAATTAAGGAATGTTTAATTGCTTTAACAGCCCTAGAATTTGATTTACTACACTTTTTAGCTACTCGTCCTGGTAGAGTCTGGCGCAGGGAAGAATTGATCCAAAATGTTTGGGATTACGAATATGTCGGCGATCAAAGGGTGGTAGATGTTCATATTGGTCAAATTCGGAAAAAAATCGAGTTAGATGCTAGTGAACCATCTTTGATCCAAACAGTAAGAGGAGTAGGTTATAAATTTGAAGTAGCAGCAGAAAACAATTGAAAAATCGCTAGGGTTATTTCTAATTAGATGGTTTCTGTAGAGTTAGTGTTAGAAGTTTCTTTAACAACAGAGTCCTGGGGTTTGTCAGCAAATTCAGCTTTTTCTTCTTGACTGGCTTCTAACTCAGCACTCATTTTGACTGATTCTTCAATTTTTTGAGCTTCTTTTTTAAATTCTGTTTCAAATTCTCGTGAAGCATCTTGAAAACTACGAATAGTTTTACCTAGACTTCTCCCAATTTCTGGTAGTTTTTTTGGACCAAATATCAGCAAAGCTACCACCATAATAAGTACCATTTCTGGCAAACCAATACCAAAGATATTCATCTGTCGATTCTCCTATTACCTATTGTTCTTAATTATTGCTATTAGAAAAACCCCCTAATTAATAGGGGATTATTAGTTTTTATGATTAATTAGGTCAGGTAGCTGGAAACTATCAGCTTTCATGAAAAAGTTACAGCTGATAGCTTTTGAGTGTAGTCTATCGACCCAAACTAGCCCAATCAACATCAATACCCTCAAGCAAGATTGAGGAATTATAGAGTTGTAGAATAATTAACAAAAACACCAAGAATAAGAGCATAAAAACTCCCATCACTGGAGTTGTACCCCATCCAGGAGCGACTTTACCATATTCGGAGTTAAGAGGTTTGAGAATATCTCCCAAACGAGTACGCTGTGACATAATCCACCAATAATTTATCTAAGATGTTTTTCGTAATGTTCTGTAATATTATAGAGGAATAGTAATCATAATTTATATCGCTTATGGAACCTGCAACAGTTCTTAGCATCAGTATTGGTGCAATACTCGTCGCTATCACTGCATTTTCAATATATACAGCTTTTGGTCCTCCTGCTGCTGAACTAGATGATCCCTTTGAAGATCATGAAGATTAGTCTCTATTTAACCTCTATAGTGTTGCTTAGAGCTACAATTTGACCTCAACACATCAATATACAAGTCTGGGATTTTTAACTATTAGCTAACTTTCCCAGTCATCACCCCCTTGTCTTGAGTTTACAACCCAATGGTTAAATGATTTAAGCTGCCATCTAAAAAACTAGCACAACAAGCATGGCGTTGAATTTTACCACTAGAGGTTTTAGGTATACTACCTGGCTTTAAGAGTAATATTTTATATACTTGTAGGTCATGCTGCTGAAAAACACGGCGACGTATGGCACGAATAATCTCTTGGGTATGATCTTTGGGTCGCTCAGAATTACCTTCAGAGTTTTTATTTTTTCTGCGATCGCGATAACTACGGTTAACCTCTGCTGCAATTACTAGTTTTTCTTCTCCCCCAAAATTAACACTAAAGCTGGCACTACAGTGGGCTCTGATATGAATACTACTAGCTTCTACTGTTCTCTCGATGTCCTGAGGATAGTGATTTCTGCCTTTGATAATAATAATATCTTTGATCCGACCTGTAACATAAAGTTCTCCATCTTCAATAAATCCTAGATCTCCTGTCCGTAAAAAACAGCCTTCCCCCAAATCAGGAATTAAAGCCTTAAAAGTATCTTCTGTGGTTTGTTGTTGATTCCAATAACCACGAGCAATACTAGAACCAGATACCCAAATTTCCCCAATTTTTCCTGGTTCACACACAGTTGAAGTCTCTGGTTCAACGATGATAATTTGTTGATCTGGCAAACTGTGACCACAACTTACTAAAGTACGAGAATGAGATTCTGTCGAGTGAGCCAAAGTGACTTTATCTTGTTGTAAATCTTCGGCTAATATTGTTTTGGTATTCACCAGGCTGTTTTTTTTGCCCCCAGATACAATCAGAGTGGCTTCTGCCATTCCATAACAAGGGTAAAATGCTTTTGGGGAAAACCCGTAGGGAGCAAACGTCGCAGCAAATTTTTCTAGGGTTTCATGGTTAATTGGTTCGGCACCATTAAAGGCTAAATCCCAATTGCTGAGGTCTAAGTTAAGGTTTGGTTCGGGTTTGAATTTACGCCAACACAAGTCGTAAGCAAAATTTGGTCCCCCGCTAGTCGTAGCTCGATAGTGAGAAATGGCTTTTAACCAACGCAGGGGATTTTGTAAGAACATTAAAGGTGGCATTAAAACTACAGGAAAATTGCCGTAGAGGGGTTGGAGAATACCACCAATCAAACCCATATCGTGATAGGGTGGCAGCCAAATTACCCCAACACTTTGAGAATTATGCTGGAAACAACGATAAATTGATTGCAGATTGTGTAATAGATTATCATGGGCAATCTTTACTCCTTTGGGCTCTGCTGTTGAACCAGAAGTATATTGTAAAAAGGCGATTTTATCTGAAGCCAAACCGCTTTCTTGATATTTATCTCTGTAGCTAATATCTATATTATCTGTGGATAACCAGCGCAAAGTCTTAAGTTCTGGGGTGATTTCTGCTTTGCGTTGTAGATTCTGTAGTATGGAATGAGTGGTAAGAGCTAAGGTGGGTTTGGCATCTTTAATAATACTTTGAATACGACCAATAGAGCGATTGGGGCGGGGGGGATAGGCAGGAACAGCGATCGCATCTGCGTAAAGACAGGCAAAAAACGCTTCTATAAAACCTAATCCAGGAGGATATAGCAGTAAAACCCGATCTTGGGGCGCACAAAGAGATTGAATATAGGCTGCTATGGCTCTAGCTTTAGTATCCAACTCTTGATAGGTCAGACTGACAGCGTCAGTTTCTCCGTCCAGTAAAAAGGTGTAGGCAATTTTGTTTGGATTGACAACGGACCTATATTCTAAGATATCAATTAAGGTGTTTGCTTGAATTGTTTTTTCTAAACCACTCATTCACTTTGGATTTTTTTGATCAACCTACACCATATCTTATTACTTAAACAGATTTTGGTCTTGGATGACAAATAATGACTTAGAGAATATTTTTCAAGCAACTGGAAACAAAATTTATTGAGACTTAGTCAGACATATAGTCAGAACAATCAATTGCTGCTTCTGTATTAGCAGCATAGGGGTTCATTGTACACTTTAGGCGATAATCATTAGTGAAAAAACGACACTTAGTACAAGGAATTTTATACATTCGTTTTGCCCTAACCCAAGCATCTAGCAAGGGACTGACAATCGTCCAACCAACAAGACTTAATAGACCAAAAGCTAAACAGAATCTCAGGAAAGCAATCAGCCCCCCATTCTCATTAAATAGATCAATTCCTAGTTGCAGAACAGCCAATTTTCATCTACTCAAATTCGATAAGAATTTATTATGACATATATTAGCTGTCCAAACCTTATAGCCCAGATTTTTATTATCTTATCTGACTGGAAATCAGTTTAATGATTTGGGTTAGTTCTTGCTTATTAAAAGATTTGAGGAGGGCGATCGCAGCACCTCTCGGTTCTCTGGGAACAGATATTTGGGCTACTGGAGCAGCAGCAGGAGTTGCGGTAGTTCTCGCTGTTTCTGCTGGAGCAGTAGCAGCTAGTTGCTGTAGGTTTTTACTAGGAGCAATGTCACTGGTGTTACCCAAATGGAGATAATCTCCTGCTTGTTTAATTTCCCTGATAGCAATTTGGGCGATCGTATTATAGGGATATTTTTTATTGCTGATTGCTTTGCGAGCAATACCAATAAATTGTTGCCAATTTGGTTCTTCAGGAGCAAGTTCCCCTAAATTTGTACAATACTGTTGTAATTTTTGACGATTTTCTGGTGTATCAGACTGTTTAAACAGTTGCAACATCTGTTTCAAAGTCTCTTTGACTTTCTCTGAGATGTTAACTGATGGTTCAGCCTGGGTTGATGAAACACCAGAGAGTAATTGTTGAAGATATTCTTCTAAAACAGAAAAATTTGATTCTGCTTCTTGTAAAATGCCTTTAGCATCTTCATCGTTGAATTCGGCAGAATTTTCTAGGCGTTCGACTACATCCTGTAAATGATCGTATCCAGTTAGAAATAATGACTCTAATTTTTGATCGATGTTAACAGGATTTTCTCGAAGAATTTTAAAGGAATCTTCCAAGCGGTGAGCAATTTTTTGAATGCTGGAATAACCCAGCATGGCTGCGCCCCCCTTAACAGAGTGAGCAGCACGGAACATGCCATTAATGGTCTCCGAGTCTTGGACTGAAGCCTCTAACTCTAATATTCCCTGCTCTAGTGTTTGTAAGTGTTCTTTTGCTTCTTCTATGAAATAGCCTAAAATTCGCTGCTGACTAGCTGTATCCAAAGCTAAATCCCCCTAATATAAATTTTGTATATTAAAGACTATGTCAACACAAGTCTATCCCAGACTATTTAAATTGGGTAGCTGGTTT
>JASJDF010000322.1 GCA_030065715.1 Xenococcaceae cyanobacterium MO_188.B19
CGCGGGGAATCGCACTCTCACTGTGGTTGCTAATGATGGTACGGTTGATAGTACATCAGTTACCAGTACGATTACTGTTCTTAATACTATCCTGGGAACAAGTGTTTCAGACGATTTAACAGGTACAACAAACAATGATTTGATAACTGGGAATAGAGGTCAAGATACGCTCAGTGGAGGTCTTGGTAGCGATATATTCTTTTTCAACGAAACCAGCGATGGCATCGATATCGTGATGGATTTTGATCCTAACGAAGACAAACTTGACTTCCGTGCCATTGTTGCTAATGAACTAGGTGGCGTTAGTAACCCCTTTGCTGGTGGTTATGTTGAAGCTGTGAGCTTTGGTTCTAGCACTATGATTCAGGTTGATTTTGATCCTAGTGATAGTTTGTTTAACAAAAATGTTGTGTTTTTACAAAGTGTTGCTGTAAGTAGTATCGATGAAAGTGATTTTCTTTTTTAGTCTACTTACTGATTGTTGATTTATCGGTGCAATTTTGGCACCTCCATCTGATTACTGTTACTAAATTATTAATCCTATGTTTCTATCTTTTGTTTACCAATCTCTTTCTTCTATTGCTGGTCTTTTGAGTCTAGTTACTCTTAGCAATCTGGTTTTGATTAATTCTGCTGCTGCTTTTTCTGTCAATTTCGGCAGTGGAGTCACCAACGCTAATTTTGATAATTCTATTATTTCTAACGACAGTATAGGTTGGGAAACTATTGGCGATGTTACTACTACCAGTAGTTTCAACGGCATTAGTCCTACTACTCCCTCTTCTCATCTTATTTTGACTAATGCTTATGGTAGTGTAGTCGATGATGTTGATAATTCTGGTAATCCTTTGACTTTTAATCAATCGGGAACTGACCCAGTCAATGCAGATACTAGTACTAGTCCTGATTTACAACCCTTTTTGGGTTTATCTACTAATGCTTTGAGTATTGATAGAAACCCTGTTGAAGCTGGTAATCCTCGTACTTCTAAAGAAGGTTCTGGTATTTATCAGGATATTGTTATTGAGATTACTAGTGATGATGTTACTAATGGTACTAATGGATTTGAGATTAGTTTTAATTGGGCTTATTTAACTAATGATGGTACCAGTGTTTTTGGTGGCAATCAAGATTTTGCTTTTTTGGCACTTTATGATGTGAACAATGACCCACTAAATTCAAGAACCATTGAAGTTTTGGCTGATAGTTCTGGGATGATTACAGCTCCTACTGCTAGTAATAATTTTGTCACCACTGAAACTACCTTTTATGATGCTAATAATTTAGCTGTTCGTACTGTTACTGGTTTAAGTCAAGGTCAATATACTTACAGGGTTGGTTTTGGGGTCATAGATGTGGATGGACCAGATCGCTCTTCGGCTCTTTTACTTGATAATTTTAACGTTCGGGCTGTTCCTTTTAAATTTTCTCCTGGTTTTAGTCTGATTTTGACAACTGGCTTTTTTGGGATTCTCTATTTGGTGAAAAGTGACGCAGCAAAAACTTGATAGTTGAAACTTAACGAATTTAGTTCTTTGGACGCTCACGTTGGGCAGTAGGAAGGGAGTTTCGTCTGCGGATTAAGCAAGCATTTGATCAGGCAGGAATTTCTCCTGGGGTACCACAGCAAATCTGGCATGGGCATAGAACCACTAATACTTAACTATTTGTCATTTAAAGGGTTGAGATCTCTAGCTGGAAAGAGATTTTAATTTGGCTGCTAGTTTTCCTTTGGTAATTAACTCCTCGGCTAGACTTAAACCCTCATTGAGACTGGAACTAACTCCCAAATGCCAGAGATAAAAACCCCCATTTAAAATAGCACTGGGAGTTAATTCTGTACTTTTCCCTTGGATAACTGCTTGGATTTCTGCTATTACCTGAGTTTTAGAATCAAAAAGTGGATCTCTACCACTGAGGTTATAGTCTCTAGGATGGATAATTAATCGTTCAAACTTGCCTTCTTTACTACTACCAGCAATAACAGTGCGATTGCGAGATAAATCGCAGCTACCTTCTAAGCCTTTAACTGTTGTATAGTTTTTGATTTCTCGGAGGGCAAAGGTTTCACGAATTCGCTCTTCTGTAGGGGGATGGACAAAACCGCAAATAATCGGAATATTTTCTGTTACTGGACACCACATTAATTCGATAGTAGCAAAGGGTGGACGTTTTCCGATTTGTTCGCGATAGGGAATGAGGTTATAGGCTTCGGGAAAGTGTTGGGGAAGATAGATAAAGCCAATTCCTGTTTTAGCTAAGTAACTTTCTATTTCCTCGATAGACATATTGGAAAAATCAATTCCCAGTTGTTGCCACATTTCTACTAGGGGAAAGCCGTATTTAGTGGGCATACAAGCCCCGCCATGCAATATAATAGGGATACCTACTGTAGATAAAATTAAAGCGGTGATGGGCATAACTGGCACATTACGCGATCGCCCATCATAAGGATTACCGAAGCATACTGAGGGATATTCACTCTGTAAATGGGCAGTACTAATTTTTTTTCCCAATAAATGATAAGCGTCTAGCATCCCTGCTAATTCTATCCCCGTGGGGCGTTTAATACGATGAGCAATCATAAAAGCACCGATTTGGGCTGGCGTTGCTTCTTGTTGCAACATCATCAGTGTGGCTTGGGTTGCTTCTTCACGAGTGAGAAACTTGCTGGTGTGAGTGCCACTACCGACTTTTTTTAATAATTCTCGAAACCGATCGCTCATCTTTATCTATTTAATAGGAGCTAACTAAGGAGGGGGAAGACATAAAATTATCTTTGAGATGATGTTGCACCAAATTGCAGAAATGGGCAATAGGAGGAATCTTTAAGCGATCGCTGGTAGTAACTAAAACCACTTGACGGGAAAAACTGTTGGGTTTGCGAGAATTAAACATTTCAGGATCAGCTAAATCTGGGGGATGAGTCAGAGGGCGTACTGCCAGAGTAGCATCTTGAATAGAATCAATTAAAGCTCCTTGGGGTAACAGGGCAATTATTTCACCTTGTCGCACTACTCCTCGAAAAGCATCCAAGGTGTTTAGTTCCATCACAGTTTTTAGTTCTATTTTGTGACGATTAAACCATTCCTGTACTAATCTTTGCATACCATAACCATCTTTAAATACTACTTGAGGATAGTCCGCTAATGCAGAAAAAGGAATCGACTCATAAGCAGTTAGAGGATGATTTGCTGCCATGAGAACCGCAATTTTTTCTTCATAGAGAACTTCTACCGACATTTCACCAGAAGTAGTCAGAAGACGATTGTTCATCACAATCGCTACATCAACTAAACCATCTCGTAACACTTTTAAAGCGCGATCGCTGCCTAAAGCGGTAACTCTTAACTGAATTTCAGGGTAACTTAAACAAAATTGGGGCAAAATTGGGGGTAAATAATGGGCGCATACCGAGTGGATTGCTGCTACACACAATTCTGGCTGTTTCCCAGCTATTAATTCCGCACATTCTTGAGTAGCTTTTAACCATTCTTGACATATCTTCTCCGCACGGGGTAATAATTTCTCTCCTCCTATGGTTAATTTTGCCTGAGCAGTACGATGAAATAAACCGACGCCTAAATCTTGCTCTAAAGATTGAATTTGACGGCTAATAGTAGATTGGGTGACTCCGCATTTTTTAGCTGCTTGCCCAAAATTTCCTGTATTTGCTACTGCTAGAAACGCCTGTAACTGCTCAATTCGCATAATTTTCCGATCAAAACCCTATTTTGCATTACCCACATAGTTTTTTGACCATATCGAATTCAAACGAATAGTTTAGTATCAATTAAGACCAAATTTTAAATAAATATTGCAACATACTGTTGCGAAATGATATGTAATACCAATTTTCTTTTGCTAAGTTTGAATTTATGACATTATTCCCTAATTAGGTTTAAGTTAGTTAAAACTGGAACCCAGGCAGTTGATTTATGACTATTTCCAACGAACAAATCAAACATATATTTCGCAATGTTATCCCTTTACTAGTCAAGGTTTATGGGGAAACCACCGCAGAAACCCTGGTCAAGCAATTATATGAGCTAGTTCAAGAACATTTAAGCGACACTAAGGGAGAAAATCTCTATAAATGGGATCAAAACAAAGTTATCTTAATTACCTACGGTGATAGCATCTGTAACAGTGATGGAGAAAAACCTCTGGTAACTTTAGAACGCTTCTTAAGTAAATATTTATCAGAAACCATTACAGGAGTACATATATTACCCTTTTTCCCTTACAGTTCCGATGATGGGTTTGCTGTCATTGATTATCTTCAGGTAAATCCCGAATTGGGAGACTGGAAAAATATTGAAGTGATCGCTAGAAAATTCAATTTGATGGTAGATTTAGTAATCAATCATATATCCAGTAAAAGCGTCTGGTTAGAACAATTTAAGAAACAAGAAAAACCAGGATGTGATTATTTTGTGGAAGTCGATCCTGATACCGATCTCTCCCAAGTAGTACGCCCCCGCAGTAGCTCGTTAGTAGCGGAAATTGAAACAGTAGCAGGAACCAAACACCTCTGGGCAACTTTTAGCCACGATCAAATAGATCTTAATTTTGCTAATCCCGATGTTTTGCTGGAATTTATTAAAATTATCTTATTTTATGTAGAACAAGGGGCAAAATATATTCGTCTTGATGCTGTAGGCTTTTTGTGGAAAGAAATTGGCACTTCTTGTATTCATCTTCCCCAGACTCATGCCATAATCAGATTAATTCGGGAAATTTTGCAGCTGGTGGATCGAGATGTAGCTTTAATTACCGAGACAAACGTGCCAAACAGGGAAAATCTCAGCTATTTCGGCAATCGGGATGAGGCACATATGATCTACAATTTTAGCCTTCCTCCTTTACTAGTTAACGCTCTAATTCAAGGTAAATCGGAGCATCTTAAAACTTGGATGATGAGTATGCCTCCCGCACCTATGGGTTGTGCCTACTTTAACTTTACTGCTTCTCATGATGGCATTGGGGTACGCCCAGCAGAGGGATTACTAGATGAAACAGAGTATCAGCAACTTCTAGAGACTATGGAGAAGTTTGGGGGCAAAATCAGCATGAGAAGTAAGGCTGACGGCACAAAAAGCCCTTATGAAATCAATATTTCTCTATTTGATGCCCTTAAAGGGACAGTCAAAGGAGAAGATGAATGGCAAATTGAAAGATTTATCTGTTCTCAGACCATTAAAATGTCTATAGAAGGAATTCCTGGTTTTTATCTTCACAGTCTTTTGGCAACTCCCAACTACCATGAAGGAATCCAAAAAACAGGTGCAAATCGCACTATTAATCGCTATCGTTGGAACTATGAAGAACTGGAACAACGTCTAGCTGATCCTACTAGTCCTCAAACCATAGTTTTGAAAGAATTGTCTCGTAGGATTCAAATTCGCCGTCGTCAGTTAGCTTTCCATCCTTATGCCACTCAATACACTCTCCATCCTCTCAATAATGCTTTGTTTGCTTTTTGGCGGCAAAGCAAGGATCGGGATCAAAGTATCTTTTGTGTCTTTAATTTAAGCGATCGCGTTCAAGAATTGCAACTATCTTCTCTAAACTTAGTTTCGATTGATGCTTGGTGCGACTTAATCAGCGGTCAATGTTTTGATGATATTTATGATACTTTGCAACTTGAACCCTATCAATCTCTGTGGATTACCAATCAGTTTTCTGAACCTCTGTGGGATTTAGTTTAAGAGGAATTATGAATTATCAGTGATAAATCACGACCAACTATTCAAAGAACTTTTAACGACTTTTTTTGTTGAATTCCTCGAATTATTCTTCCCTTCCGTACTAGAATATCTCGATGCTGATTCAATTCAGTTTCTGAATACAGAAGTATTCAGTGACCTGGTACAACCTAAGTTTGAATTCTAATGAGAAACTTATTTTTCAATCAGAGTTGAGTAAAATGAAGTTAGAGGAAAAGGAACAGATTATGCAGATTACTACTAGCTGGAAAGAAGAAGGAAGGCTTGAAGGACAAAAACAGGGACAAGCAAATACTATCTTACGTTTACTCAATCGGAAATTTGGTAGTCTGTCAGAGGAAGTAACAGAGCGCATTAAATCTTTAGAATCAAATCAGTTGGATATTTTAACTGAGGATTTGTTGGATTTTGAGTCGTTTGACGATCTACAAAATTGGTTTGATAATTTGTAATTTTTCCAATTGGTTTTGAATGAGGTCGCTCCGCGCCAGCCGAAGACTGTCCGCAAATTGCCAGCTTTGCCCATCCCAAAAAGGAGCTAATACTGTTTTCCTTTATTGTTGCTACAGATGATTAAGAGAGAGACAGGGAGAATGAGGGACTAGGAGATTTATTTGTAGTAAGAATTTTTGAAATTGGTATAAAAAAAAGCGATCGCATTGAAGAATTGCAACTATCTTCCCTAAATTTAGTTTCGATTGATGCTTGGTGCGATTTAATCAGCGGACAATGCTTTGATGATATTTTTGATACTTTGCAACTTCAACCCTATCAATCTCTGTGGATTACCAATCAGTTTTCTGAACCTCTGTGGGATTTTATAGTTGTTTCAAATAAGAATGAAACATTTTTTCGGCTGAAAGCCTTTCATAGCAAGAAGAGATTGTCTCACTCTAAATTGAAATGACTATAA
>JASJDF010000007.1 GCA_030065715.1 Xenococcaceae cyanobacterium MO_188.B19
ACTTACAATCAGCTCATAGACCTCTACTCCTTGAGGTTCCAAATTGAATTTGATTTCCGTGATGCCAAACAATTCTGGGGTTTGGAAGATTTTATGAATATCTCTCAAACCGCTGTTACTAATGCCTTAAATCTAGCTTTCTTTATGGTCAATCTCTCTCGCCGACTCTTACGAGATTTTCGACGAGACCATCACTTAGAGTTCAGTATCCTTGACTTGAAGACTTGCTATCGAGCCTTCAAATATGTTGAGGAGGTGATTAAATTACTTCCGCAAAAACCAGAGCCGATTTTAATCTGCCGCATCAAGAATCAGGTGGCCAACCTCGGGGCGATTCACTCGGTTCCTGTTACAGGTATTTCACCTAAATAAACTCCAAAATAGCGCAAAAATTACTCTCTTCTGCTCAAAACCTCTTGACAGGGGGTACGTTTTCTGGTCTTTTTTTGTCGAAGGTATTGCTAATTCTATTATTGCTGATTTAAATCTAACTCTTTAGGTGTAGCAGAGTATGTTGATAAGTCTAATTCTCCTACCAGATCCGCTGCCATCTGCCGTCTGCCTTCTCGCTCCTTCCTCCTTCCTCAAAACCAAAAACTCTGTACCTCACCAATATGAGAATTGCTATATATCGATTAATAATGTTTAAAATGACCTCAAAAGATAACCATTTTAAATAGTTTTTAGTTTGACAATTTATATTTATATTTATATTTTATTTAAAACTTTTAATTAAGAGGTAAATAGCTAATTTTTGACAGTAATTATACTGAAAATTACTTTTTTAGCAAGATAAGTCATTTTTTTTAATGCCATTTTCTAAAAAATCGCATAACATTTTATGTTGTTAACACTCACAAGTTAATCTTAATTCTAAAAATTACTTAAAAGTTATTACTACTCTTTAACCTATATTGTCAATATCAACTAGGAGTTTAGACCTTGTCACAGTTATTTGATACCCTTATCACTCCCTATTTAAACCTAGATTTAGAATTGAGTTCAGTTGATTTGGTTAATCCCCCTGCTTCTTCCATTGAAAGCAGTAGGGTGGGCAATGCCCACTCTACTAAGGAAAATAATATCCAAGTTACAGTAGAGGGAAACAACCATGAATCCGAAACTTCTAATCCTAGAGATAATAATTTCCAGCAAAATAATTTAATTACTAATTTCGATAGAATTTTCCTAGATACAGAATTTAGACCTAACCTGGCATTATCAAGAGCAGCCAGTTTTAGTAACAGATTTAGAGATTTTCCTCAATATTTTACAGCCAAACTCTCATCTTATCTGGGTGAGCCTCTTGCTGCCGAAGACTTTATTAATCGCTATGTAGAGTTATTTTTTATCCCCAAAGACACCAAACCTACAATACCAGAACCTCAAGCTACTGTGTCAGACACTATTGTCTTTACCGACAAAGATGACTATTCCCCAGGAGAAACCGCCACAATTTTTGGTAATAACTTCGACATTGGAGAAACTATTAAGCTTCAAGTCTTACACACTGATGGTATTCCTAACACGGGAAGTGGACATGAATCCTGGTTTATTACTGATGGTGGCGCAGGAGATTTAGATGGTGTCGCCGATGGTAACTTCCGTACTACTTGGTATGTAAACCCCGACGACTCCTTGAACTCGACTTTTGAATTAACTGCTATTGGTCAAACCTCAGAATCAACTGCCACCCATACCTTCACAGACTCCGACCCTGCCGTACAGTTTTTTTATGTCCCAGGTGAAGAAGCAGATATTTTAGAAGCTATACAATCAATTGCCACAAATACTGGAGATAATTACAATTCAGCAACAGATATTCAAACTGTTATTTCAATTACGGTTTCTACTGATGACAGCATCATCTATTACGATCATTGGGAAGATGGCTACGAAACAGATATTAATAACCCTACCCAAAGTAGTACCCAAGTTTGGGGTGATAATGACCCCAGCAATGGTATTGCACCAGGTTTTACTGTTGATGTTCTCAATGCAGGGGATATTATTGCTATAGAAAATTTTGTTGATGTTGCTAATACTGAAACAGCAATTGACTATGATGGTCGAGATAAAATTGGCGCATCTAAAGCAATTGTAGTTTCCCGCGCAGCTTGGCCCGCACAAAATAGTGACGTTTTAGGTGATAGTGGAACACTTATTGGTGGTGCAGTTGAAGTTTATGACACTTCTAAATGGGGTACAAACTATGAAATACCCGTAGGAGAAAATATAGGCATTACAGATTTTGAATATACCTCCTTATTTATCACTGCTTCAGAAAATGGTACAAATATCGAAATCGATTTAGATGGCAACTCTGCTACAACTGCTGATATAACATCAGTTACTCTTAATGAAGGTGAAACATACTTTGTTGATGGTGGTATTTTAGCTGGTACTACCGTTACTGCTTCTAAACCCCTTCAAGCCCAACTTCTTACTGGAGATGTTGAATCTAGATTTGCTTCTCGTTCCTATACCCTTTTACCCGTATCAGAATGGGATAATAACTATTACACTCCCGTTGGGACAATAGAAAATGGAGGAGCAAATACAAGTATTTTTCTTTACAATCCTGATTCTAGTAATATTACCGTTAAATATGATACTCAAAACCTGACTGCACAAGAAGTTACGGTAAATGCAGGAAGCTTTGCCACTGTCACCTTACCATTTGATGCTGATTCGGGAGCCCGTTTTTATACAGATAATCAATCTGATACTTTTTGGGCAGTCACGTCATTCGATAGTTTAGATTCTGCCCACGACTGGGGTTTTAGTCTTGTTCCCGAAAATAATCTCAATCCAGTAATACAAGTAGGTTGGGCTCCAGGTAACGGTAACAAAGATGAAAATGGCAACCCTCTTTGGGTCATGGCAAATTTAGAGAGTGGTGAAACTACCACTATTTACATCGATTACGATGGAGATGGGGTTGCTCCTTTTACGGATATTAATGGCGGTCAATATGATGAAGCTCGTACTCTTTCTGCATTAGAAATCACCCAAATTATCGATACTAAAAACAATGACTTTGATCAATCGGGAATTAGAGTCTATACAGTAGATGGCACTGGTCTTGCAGCAGCTTGGGGACAAGACCCGAATGCTGCTACTGCTGGCACATCCTTAGATTTCGGTACAACAGTCTTACCATTACCTGTTTCTAGTTCTTGGAAAAGTTCAACTCTTGCTGATGGTGATGGTGATGGTTTAGGAGATGAAGGAGAGACTATTACCTATAACATCAATGTTCAAAATGATGGTGTAGTCTTCCTTGGTAATGTTAAGGTCAGTGATATTATCCCCGAAGGCACGACTTATGTTCCTGGTAGTACCACCGTTACCTATATTGGGGGCAAAGTCAGTCAAAATGGGGATACGGGTATTTCTGTTACTACTACTTCTATTGCCGATGACAGCACTGGTACAGCTTTTCCCCTAGATGACGACGGTACTGACAATGGCTTCGATGCTGGTTTAAATATTGGTAATATTGACACTGAAAAATCCGCAATTGTCTCTTTTCAGGTAACAATCAACGATCCCTATGATGGCACATCAGCATTTGTTACCAATGGTGCTACTGTAGATTCTGATGAAGAAAGTTTTACTGTCGCCGTACAAACAGAATTAGACTCAACAATAGTCCCTAATACTCAAACTAAAACTCTTTATTTATCAGATGATTCTGGTAGTGGAGGTTCATCGACAGATTTAGATCGCATCGATCCCATTAATAGTGGAGATGGATCTCAATCTTCCCTTTCCATACCTTCTGTCAGAGATGATTTTAGTACTACTAGTTACAGCGTCAATGATGGCACAGTCAACTGGACTACAGATTGGATTGAAACCAATGATGATGAAACTCCTAATAACGTTACTGGCAGTGATATTTTAATACTCAACGGTACTATCTATATAGATCATGATGATACGACACCTCCGAGTATTGAGAGAGAAGTAGATTTATCAGATTCTGAAAGTGCTGTACTAAGCTTTAATTTTTTAAATACAACTGATACAGATGCTACAGATTCAGTTGTCATTGAGGCTTCCGATGATGGTGGCAGTAACTATACTATTCTAGAAACTTTTACTGGTGACTTTAATTCAGCTACGTTGAGAAGTTACGATTTAGAAAACTATATCGATCTTACCGCCAATACTCGCATTCGTTTCCGAGTCGCAGATAATAGTAGTTATACAGGCGATAATGAATTTTTTCGGATAGGTTTTGTTGAAATTGTTGAGCTAGTAACTTTTACTCAGTCCATTTCCATACAATCAGACTTTGTATTATCTTCTGACAATAATGTTACAGTTAGCACCTTAATTGATGTTAGTAATGGTACTCCCGACACTAATTCTGATTTGGTAGCAAGTCTTACTGACAATTCAGGTACTCTTGTCACTCTTGATAATATTATTTCGGCGGATGAACAAGGAACTGGAAGCGGAGTCTATTTAATAACTTGGCAAGAAACTCTCACGGAAAATATTACTATTCCTGCTGGAAATACTATTGGTTTAGATATTCTAGATCGGGACACCAATTTAGAATTCAATCTTCTCTACGATAGCAACATTTATGATCCTAATGTTTCTAAAATTGATTTACCTACTACCACTGTTATCAATATTGACTCCATTGATTTTTATAATGACTCTTCAACCAATGGCGGAAATCAAATTAATGCTGCTTCGCGGGGAGATACGGTATATGTCCGAGTGCAAGTATCCGACCCCTTCGGTGATTATGACATTACAGGACTAACTTTAGATATCAACGATGCAGAAGATAACAATGTTGTTCCTAGCGGTACGGGTTCTGTCAATGTTACAAATATAGTTGATACTTCTGGGGATGGTATCAAAATATTTGAATACCAGTGGGATATTGACAGCAATGCAGACCTAGAAAACTACACTATTACAGCAGTTGCCACAGAAGGTTTAGAAAGTTCTCCCATTACTGATACAGATACTGTCACTTTTACGGTTAATGATAGTATCGACCCTGATGTATTCATTGGTGATGCCAGTGTAACTGAAGGAACACCATTAGTTTTCGATGTTACTCTTACTCAAGAGAGCACTACTGATATTATCCTTGACCTGACCACCACACCAGGTACAGCCACCGAAGTAGGAGATTATGAAAACCAAACCTTTGAATATAGTATTGATGGTGGTAATACTTTTATTAGTGCAGGGGGAACAAACGGTACACAAGTTACTATTCCTGCTGGTAGTACTGGTATCAAAGTTCGCATTGATTCTGTTTCCGATACCACTGACGAACCAGACGAGACTTTTACTTTAGGAGTAAGTAGCGTAGTTAGTGGTAGTGTCAATAACTTTGCTGATACTGGTACTGGAACAATTTTAGATGATGATGCTGAACCCAATATCTCTATCAACGATGTCACCCTCACAGAAGGAGACAGCGATACTAAACAATTTACTTTTACTGTTACTCTTGACCAAGTTAGTAATCAAACTGTTACTGTTGGTTACTATACCGAAAATAGTACAGCGACTACTACCAATAATGACTACACTGGTATTGGTTCTATGCTTGTTCCTGAAACTCTTACTTTTGCCCCAGGAGAAACCAGTAGAACTGTTACAGTATTGGTGACAGGAGACACACCTGAAGAGCCTGACGAAACCTTTAATGTCAATCTGATCAATGCAGTGAATGCCAACATTACCGATGCTGTAGGTGTGGGTACAATTATCAATGATGATGACAATACGCCTGATGTAATTATTGGCGATGCTAGTGTAGTAGAAGATCACGGAACAAATGGTAATCAATTAGTCTTTGATGTCAGCTTAACCAGTGCTAGTGATGAAGATATTACTATTACTCTAGCTGCTTCTGGTGGTACAGCTATTGGTGATACTGACTATGAAACCACTGGTTTTGAATACAGTACGGATAATGGTGTTACTTGGACTGCTGCTACAGGTACAAATACCACCGATGTAATAATTCCTGCGAATCAGACCAGCATTAAAGTTAGAATTGACTCAGCATTTGATACAGACCCTGAAAATAATGAAACTTTTATTCTAAGTGCAACTGATGCTACTGGTGCTGATACTGGTACTGCTGCTGTAAATCAAACTTTTAGCGATACTGGTACTGGAACTATTATCGATAACGATGATACACCTACTGCTGTAATTAATGATGTTGCTCTTGCTGAAGGAGATAGCGGTACAACTTCTTTTACTTTCACTGTCAGCTTAGACAAAGCTAGTACTTCCGTAGTAACAGTAGATTACTATACTAGCGATGGTACAGCTACTACTACCAATAGTGATTATACGGCTCTTGGTTCTTCGCTTAGTCCTCTATCTCTCACTTTTGACCCAGGAGAAACCAGTAAAACTATTACTGTGGATGTCACTGGGGATACTCCTGTAGAAAATGATGAAACTTTCACAGTTACCCTTGCTAGTGCGACTAATGCCAATATTAGTACTATTGCGACTACTAGTAATCTTAGCGGTGTAGAAAATGTAGGTACGGGTACAATTCAAAATGATGATGATAATCTCGGTTCGATTCGCGGTACGGTTTTTGCCGATACGGATAACGACAATGCTGGAGAAAGTCCTTTACAGGGTGTTACTATCGAATTATTAGATAGTGATGGGAATTCTATAGACAGCGACCCCGATACTCCCAATACCCAACCTACTATTACTACTACTGATGCCACTGGTAGCTACAGTTTTATGGATGTTGTACCTGGAGATTACATTGTTAAGCAAACTAATCTTTCTGGTTATGCGGATGTTAGCGATAATGATAGGGTGGATGATGATGGTGGTGCTGGTGGTGTTGATGATGATACAAATAGCAATACTAACGATAATTTAATTCCTGTTAGCCTATCTAACCAAGAATCCGATACGGGTAATGACTTTATTGACGAACAAACAGGAACTATTAGCGGTGAAGTTTTAGCGGATACCAACAACGATGATATTGGAGATGCTGCTCTAGCAGGAGTTACTATTCAACTATTTGAAGATGGTAATACTACTGCTATTGCTACTACTACCACAAATAGTACTGGTAATTATAGTTTTACTGATGTTGAACCTGGTAACTACACCTTAGTAGAAACTAACCCCAGCGATTATGGTGATGTTAAAGATAGCGATACTAACGCAGATAGTACTGCTGATGGTGCTGGTGGTAACACTGATAAAAATGTAATTTCTGTTGCTTTGTCTGCTGGTGGAATTTCTACAGGTAATGACTTTGTGGACGAAAGAGGTGTAATTAGAGGCAACGTTAAAGCAGATACCAATAATGATGGTGATGGTGAAGTTAACTTAGAGAACGTTACTATCACTCTCACAAATACTACTACCAGTGCTACCGTTACTACAACTACCGATGCGAGTGGTAATTACATCTTTGCGGATTTACCCTCTGGAACTTATACCGTAGTAGAAACTAATCTTTCTGGTTATGCGGATGTTAGCGAACAAGATAGTGTTACTGACGATGTTACTAATGACACAGATTTAGAAGGTAGTGGAAGCAGTAACGATAATATTCTCGATGTAGTTCTAATCGCAGGAGAAGAAGACAGCGGTAATGATTTTATCGATGAAGCACTACCAGAAACCATTGCAGGTAAAGTTTTAGAAGATACTAACGGTGACGGTGTTGGCGATAGTCCTTTGGCTGGAGTATTGATTACTCTAAGTGATACTGATGGTAGTACTGCTGACTTGACTACTACCACTAATGAAGATGGAGAATATAGCTTTGATGTAAGTGCTACTGGTGCAGATATTTACACTCTTACTACTCCTAACTCTGGTGATGCTACAGTAGAAAATTATAACTATCTTAATGAACTAGATAGTGTTGATAATGATGGTGGTGCTAGTGGCGTTGGTAATTCTGATGCTGATAATGAACTTCGCACTGAAAACAACAACAGAACTTTAATTGTTGATTTAGCCACGGGAGAATCGGATACAGGTAACGATTTTGTTTATGAAGCAAAACCTGGAACAATTAGTGGTACGGTTTTTGCTGATGATGGTAGCGGAAATGTTGGTAAAGATGGTGTTGTTCTAACTTTATTGGATGGTGATGGCAATCCCGTATTAGATGGTACAGGTAATGCTATCACTGCTACTACTAGCGGTGGTGGTACTTATAGCTTTTCTAATCTCGAACCAGGAGATTATCAAATAGTCAAAACTGACCCCACTGGTTACAGTAGTGTTAGCGACAGTGATCAAACCGATGATGATGCTGGTGCTACGGGAACTGATAATACGGATAACGATACCAATACAAATACTAATGATAATATTCTTATTGTCAACCTGGGTGCAGGAGAAACTGATAGTGGCAATAATTTCTTCGACCAACTCAACGCTAGTATTAACGGTACGGTACTAGAAGATACAAATGGAGATGGAAGTGGCAATACAGACGCTCCTATTGGTGGTGTAACAGTTACTCTCAAAGATAGTGATGATAATACTGTTGCTACCGATGTTACTGATAGTAATGGGGATTATAGCTTTATTAATGTTACCCCAGGCAACTATACCGTAGTAGAAACTGACCTCAATGGTTACAGTAGCATCACCGATACAGATAGTGTTACTGACGCTGGTGGTAATGATGGTGAAATTGGTAGTGATGGCTCGAATGACAATATTATTTCTGTCAGTTTAAGCGCAGGAGAAACCGATAGTGGCAATGATTTTGTCGATGCTCAAAACGGTAGCATTAGCGGCAGTGTAAAAGCAGATACTACTGGCAATGATGCTGGTGATACAGCATTAAGTGGTGTAACGATTACTCTCAGAAATGCCAGTGATGACAGTACAGTTGCAACCACAACTACTGATACTACTGGTAATTATAGTTTTAATGATGTTGCACCTGGAAACTACGAAGTTGTTGAAACTAATCCTGATGGTTATGTTGATGTTAACGAACTAGATAGTGTGGATGATGATGGTGGTGCTACTGGTTCTGGAAACACTGATAGCGATAATGAAACTGCTGGTGCTAATGATGACAATATCTTATCTGTAACTCTTGTTTCGGGTGAATCTGATACTGGTAATGACTTTGTTAATGAACAAACAGGAACTATTAGCGGTACAGTTTTTGAAGAAAATAATAATGGTAATGGTACTACTGGGGATATTGGCTTAGTTGGGGTGGAAGTCAGATTACAGGATAGAGATAACAGTAATGCTACTCTGGCGACAGCAATAACTGCTGGTGATGGGACTTATAGCTTTACTAATGTTGCACCTGGAAATTATCGACTCAGACAAATCAATCCGACAAATTATACCAACGTACTTGATGGAGATACTGTAG
The DNA here is from genome assembly GCA_030065715.1 of Xenococcaceae cyanobacterium MO_188.B19. Classification (GTDB taxonomy): domain Bacteria; phylum Cyanobacteriota; class Cyanobacteriia; order Cyanobacteriales; family Xenococcaceae; genus JASJCP01. The sequence continues at coordinate 9,401 of JASJDF010000007.1, forward strand.
ATGATGGTAATGATGATACTGATGCCAATGGTGACGCAGGATTTAATTCCAATACCAATAATCAAATTATTTTTCTAGATTTTGTTGCAGGAGAAACGGATACTGGTAATGATTTTGTTGTAGAAGTTAATGCCACTGGATTGATTAGTGGTAATGTTTCTGAAGACACTGATGGTGATGGTGCTGGTGATACTCCTTTAGAAAATATCAATATCACTCTTGATGATGGTGTAAACACTCCTACTACTATCCAAACTGATGCCGATGGTAATTATAGTTTTACTGGTTTAGCAAATGGTACTTATACTATCACTCAAGAAAATTTGAGTGGTTATGGAAATGTAGCCGAAAGTGATGGGACTAATAATAATACCATCGGTACTATTACTATCAATAATGATGCTTCTACTGGGAACAATTTTGTAGATGGACTAGAAGCCAGTATCAGTGGTGTGGTTTGGGAAGACCTAGATAGTAATGGAATTCGCGGTCAATTTGAAGATGTTATTAGTGGAGTGAGTGTAACTCTCACCCGTGGTGGTGCTGATGGTCTTCTCAGTACTGCTGGAGATAATACCATAGTCGATCAAAATACTGGTACTGATGGTACTTATAGTTTCACTGGCTTAAATCCAGGGGAAGAATATCAGGTTAGTTTCCCTACTACTGTTAGTGGTTACAATGGCTTGACTACACAAGATACTGGTTCGGATAACACCATTGATTCGGATGTTAATAATACTACTGGAATAGCTAGTAATGACGATGTGACTAGCCCTGGTAATATCATTACCCTCGACCCAGGAGAGGATAAAGAAAAGATCGATGCTGGTTATTTACCAAATACTACGGTTATAGATGGTACAGATAGTTCTGAAACTTTGAGTGGTGGTACTGGAGATGAAACTATTATTGGCTACAAAGGTCAAGATACCCTGAGTGGTGGTGGTGGTAGTGATACTTTCTTCTATAACGAAACCAGTGACGGTATAGATATTATTACTGACTTTACTAGTGGTGACGATAAATTGGATTTCAGCAAGATTGTGGAGGAAATTGAAAATTATGTAGGTTCTAGTATTAGCAATCCTATTAGTAGCGGTTATATCATCTGGGAAAACTTTAGTGGAGTGGGAACTATGGTGAGGGCTGATTTTGATAATACTGGTAGTCTGAATCCGAAAGATGTGGTTTTCTTGCAAAACCCCAATGACACTATCGTTGCAGGAGATTTTATTCTGTAGATTTTATCTTTGCTAGGGTGGGCAATGCCCACCCTAGCAACACTATTTTAATGAGTTATGCCCAACCTACATATAATCAACAACTAATCCTGTAATTATGTCTATATCTTTCAAAAACAAATCCTTTTGCTTAAGAACTATTTTTTTAGTTGCTATCAGTAATTTTATTGCTGTTAATCCAGTTCACGCCTTTAATGTTACTATTGGCAATACTGGCTTTGAGGGCAGTGGTACTGGTGGTTTTGATAGTTGGAATACTATTGGAGATACAAGTATTCAAAGTACTTTTCAGGGAATTAGTCCGACTCAGAATGACTATCAAGCTTTAATTACTAACAGTTGTTCTGCAAGTGCTGGAGATTTATGTACGGACTCTCAGACAAATGGCGCGAGAAATGATGATAATCCGCGTGCTACTGGTACTTTTAACTACTCTAGCAACAATCAAATGAACGCCAGTTTTGGCGATCCTGCCAATGCAGGAACCAATCAAGAAGCTTTTAAGCTGCAAGACTTTTTTGGCTTGGATGAAAATGGCTTGAGTGTGGCGCGAGAAGGGGGAATGATATCAGGTTTTCGGACTGCTAAGGAAGGTTCGGGAATTCAGCAAGATATTCAAATTACAATTACCCAAGCTGATGTAGATAGTGGCATGAATGCTTTTACTCTTAGCTTTAATTACGCTTATCTAAGCAATGATGGTACTAATACCTTGTTTGGCGATCAAGATTTTGCTTTTTTAAGTTTGTATGAAAAGAGTCCGACATCGTCTCCTAACAATATTATTGTTTTGGCGGATAGTGATCAGACATTAACTGCTCCAACAACTGACAATTTTGTTCACCAAAATACTGATTTTCATACAGCTAGTAATCAATTCTCTTATACGGTAAGTGGTTTAGCAGCAAATACATATACTTACAGTTTGGGTTTTGGGGTTGTGGATGTAGATAATGTTGACCGCACTTCCGCCTTAATGTTAGATAATCTTCAAATTACTCAAGATATTCCTTTTGATTTTTCTCCTAGTATAGGTTTATTAATTGCCGGGGGAATGATAACAGGCGATCTCCTTCGTCGTAGATTAATTAAGAAACCTCATATTTAAACTAATTTTTTGACATGAAGGCAGAACTAAGCTGCTGAATAATTTGGGTAGTGATTCCCATGTAGTGATCAATAAGCGCGATCGCTTAGAAACAATATTTATGTACCGGAGATAGAACGAGAGAATCTGCGAGAAAATTATGGCAATCACTTCCTCCTGTTTATCGACAATGTGCTGTCGCTTATACTGATTTTTGGGAGGCTTATAAAACTGTTATTCCCAATTCAAGACATCGACCAGTTCCTAAATCCAGTGGGGAAACTAATCACGTTGAAAGACTCAATAATACATTAAGACAACGCATTTTTCGATTAGTACGAAAAACTCTTTCCTTTTCTAAAAAAGTTGAAAATCATATTGGAGCAATTTAGTATTTCATCCATCATTATAATGCTGTGATTTCTAATAATTAAAATCACTTTCACTACATGGGAATCACTACCGGTTTCTGTTACAGGTATTTCACCTAAATAAACTCCAAAATAGCGCAAAAATTACTCTCTCCTGCTCAAAACCTCTTGACAGGGGGTACGTTTTCTGGTCTTTTTTTGTCGAAGGTATTGTAAACACTATCCACTAACTTAGCAGAACGAATTGTTTTATTAAGATGATGTTTAATATAGTCTCGTAAAATTTTTTCAACAGTAATCCAAGACTCATCTAAAGAAAAACCAGGGGGAATTAGAGCAGGAATAGTAGGAAGACTGTGATTATTGAGTTGCTGCATAATTGCCACTTCCATACCATTGATTTTACGATCTACAAAGGGGATGAAAGTTGGCTCTTCATTTTCTGCTGGTGGTGCTAAATTAACTAGTCCTCCACTGTCAAAGCTAAAGCCTGTTAAATATTTGGGATTTTCTAGATTAGGTGTAAGAGATTTTTGAGTTCGACAACAATTGTGAACTTGTGGGGCAATTCCTGCGATCGCCAGTAAGTGAAATACTCCATGAGCAATATAGGGATAGACATTTTGCTTGGGTTGCAGCTTTTCAATACGGCGCAAATGTTCGTTCAGCAACTCGTATAAATCCTGTTGAGGTTGTTCATCTACCGCTAGATACAAAGCCAACTCTGCTAGATATTGGGCGGAAGCCAATTTGCCTACATCTTGACTCAAACCAGGGTAAGTATAAATAGTTTCTGCTTGAATTATTTTATCCAGCGATCGCCCTCTAACTATCAAAAACTCATTAATTACAAATAACTCAGTGCGCCCCCGTAGTTTCGATTTATGCTTTTTCGCTCCTGGTGCAACTGCCCGAATCAAGCCATATTCTGAAGTCAGAACCGTCACTAGGCGATCGTTTTCTTTAAGAGGAGAACCTTTTAACACTATTCCTGTTGCTTTATATTTCATTGAAAGTTTTTAATTTGTTAAGATACATTTTAGCTTTTATACATAGTATTTTAGTTGACATAGAATCATTATTAATTATGATATCTATTGAATAGACAAACAGTTTTAATAAAATAAAATCACAACTAAAAATGAAAACATTAATTAAATTAAGGATAGAGAAATTTGTAGAACAAGAAGAAGAATATTTTGTTGCAACGAGCAATGATTTAGAAGGATTAGTAGCAGAAGGAAAAACCATTGAAGAAGTGATAGAAATTGCTCAAGATGTCGCAAAACGTTTATTACAATTAGAAAAAGAAACAGATAGTAAAATCAAAGTCAAAGACATCCCCTCTATTCTTGAATACCCTTTGATTATGGAAGTGTAATGGGAAAATTGTCAGGTTTTTCTTATCAAAAAGTAACTCGAAAACTCAGAAAATTAGGATTTAAATTTTATCGAAGTGCCAAAGGAGATCATGAAATTTGGTTTAATTCTCAAACCTTATCTAAAACAACAATTCCTCACCATAAACAAATAAAGGAAGGCACATTAAGAAATATTTTAAAACAAGCCAAAATAGATGTTGATACTTTTTTGGATAGTTAAAAATTACAACCTAATTCCTATGATGACTAATCACTTTTAGCATTTTGCTGGCGTATCAAATCCACCCCACGGGATGTTCCCAATCTTGTTGCACCCACTACAATCAATTCCCTAGCTTGAGCCACAGTGCGAATTCCTCCAGAAGCTTTAATCCCAACTTTTCCTCCTGAAACTGCTTTTAACAACTTCACATCACTCACAGTCGCTCCACCAAACCAACCAGTACTAGTTTTGAGGTAAGCTACTCCCGCATCCATACACACTTCAGCAGCTTGCTGCTTTTCCTCATCGGTCAATACCGTAGTTTCTAAAATTGCTTTAACTGTCTTTCCTGTTGCCTCACAAATTTGAGCAATTTCGTCATAAATTTTGTTTAATTGACCTGATTTTAACCATCCGAGGTTAATTACTACATCCAACTCCGTTGCACCGTTTTCTACAGCTTCTTGAGCTTCATATAGTTTGACTCCTGGGGTATTTGCTCCTGTGGGAAATCCAATTACAGTACAAACTTCAATTCGTTTATTGTGGAGTATTTCCGCAGCTTGTTTTACTGCACTAGGATATACACACACCGCAGGAAAATTATATTGCACCGCTTCATTACAACATTGAGCCACTTCTTCAGGAATAGCCGAAGGTTTCAACAGAGAGTGATCGATATATTGAGCCAAATCTATTTCATTTAACATTTAACATTTAACATTTAACGTTTAGGACTCAGACAATTAGCTAACTACTAACCACTAACCACTAACTATCTCAACTACTTACTTATCATTGCCTTTGCCATATAAAAGCCTGTAATAGACTTAGCATCTATAGGAACACCACTCAAGATAGCTTGTTCTAACTCTTCTGAAGTCATTAATACCACCTCAATATCTTCATCATCATCTTGTTGAGGAGGATTGTCCAACTTAGTTAAATCTTGAGCCAGATAAGCATAAATATACTCATCAGAATAACCAGGGGCGAGGGGAAACTTACCCATAGATTGCCACTTAGCAGCACTGTAGCCAGTTTCTTCTTCTATTTCTCTTTTAATGGTTTCTCCTGGATCTTCGTTTGGTTCTACTGTACCAGCAGGAAACTCTAATAAACGACCTTGCACCGCAAAGCGATATTGTTTAACCAAAACAAACTTACCATCAGCAGTAATTGGGACAGCCATCGCTCCCCCAGGATGACGAATACACTCCCAATCACCTTCAACCCCGTTCGGTAGTCTGATATTAATCACTTCGTAATCAAACTTGCGTCCTCGGTACAAGAGACGCTGTTTGAGAATTTTTGGCGGTTCATTCCCGACTGACATATGTTTTCTGAAAAAAAGTCCGATAATAATTATAGGTTAGTTCCACTTAAAGCAAATTAGCCTATAGAACAGATAAGTAATAAATTAAATCCCCAATAGCTTATTGTCTGGGACTGGATAAGGTAAACTTAGTGTGTCTAGGCAATTAGCTTACTTTGTCTTAAAGCTTAAATCTAAACATGATAAGAACGGACGAAAAATCCCTTAAACAAAAGCAAAATATAAAATTTGACCTTAATAGTTATCTAAAAGAACATCAAAAACTAGTCGAAGTTGCTTTAGATCAGTCTATTATCCTGGCAAAACCTGAAAAAATTTACGAAGCAATGCGTTATTCTCTGCTTGCAGGAGGCAAACGTCTTCGTCCTATTCTTTGTTTGGCTAGTTGTAAGCTGATGGGTGGAACATTATCTATGGCAATGCCTACAGCTTGTGCATTAGAGATGATTCATACTATGTCTTTGATTCACGATGACTTACCTGCTATGGATAATGACGATTATCGTCGAGGAAAGTTGACTAATCATAAGGTTTATGGAGACGACATTGCTATTTTGGCTGGAGACGGGCTTTTAGCCTATGCTTTTGAATATGTAGCTACTGAAACTAAAGATGTGCCTACAGATCGTTTGATCAAAGTCATTGCTAAGTTAGGACGTACTGTTGGACCAGCAGGACTAGTGGGTGGTCAAGTATTGGACTTAGAATCAGAAGGTAGAACCGATATTACAGCTGAAACCCTCAGTTTTATCCATACCCACAAAACAGGGGCTTTATTAGAAACTTCTGTAGTGTCAGGAGCCATCTTAGCAGGAGCATCTGAGAAAGATATAGCTAAATTATCTAAGTACGCCCAAAATATTGGTTTAGCTTTTCAGATTGTTGATGATATTTTAGATATTACTGCCACTGATGAGCAATTGGGTAAAACTGCGGGGAAAGATTTGGCAGCACAAAAAGCTACTTATCCAAGTATCTGGGGATTGGAAAAATCTCAAGAGCAAGCTCAAAACCTGATCAATGATGCTATGGCTCAGCTAGAATCCTATGGCGAAAATGCTGACCCCTTAAGAGCGATCGCAGAATTCATCGTGACTCGCAACCACTAATATAACGTTATAAAGCACATTCAAAATACAGACGATGGAAGAAGTTTCTGGAATTTTCCACAATTACGTACTAGTGGTAGCCCTCTTAGCTTGTTTTACAGCCCAGGGAATCAAACTGATTGTAGAATTGATTAAAAATCGCAAAATCAATTTTCGCTATCTGGTAACCACTGGGGGGATGCCTAGCGCCCATTCCGCACTAGTAGGGGCTTTAGCTACAGGAATTGGTCAAACTAAGGGATGGTCATCTCCTGAATTCGCGATCGCCTGTCTTTTTGCTGTAATTGTTATGTATGATGCAGCAGGAGTGCGTCAGGCTGCAGGAAAACAAGCTAGACTTCTCAATCAAATTGTTGATGAACTATTCCAAGAAGAACATAACCTCAATGAAGAAAGACTCAAAGAACTATTAGGACATACTCCTTTTCAAGTATTGGTAGGATTATCTCTGGGGATTAGTGTTTCTATGCTGTCTTTTCACGTGATGTAAAAAACCACGCTGTAACCCAGCGTGGCTCAAAAAATTAACTATTTTTATCTCAGAAAAAAGTTTATTTAATAAACTCCAGGATTATAGCGATCATCTCCAGAATTCATTACATCAGCAACATCAGTAACTACAAAGTTATCTAGATTTGCTTGTAAACGCTCTTGTTGTTTCTCGCTTAAGCCAGGAATATTCAAAACGTCTTCTACATTTTCGTAGGGGGCATTTTGGATAATTTTACTAGCTAAAGTGGGGTAAAAACCTCGTAGAGAACGAAAATCCCTAACATCACTGTTGTTCAAATCTAATTTGCCTTGAATTTCGCCAAGTTTAGCATCAGCAGCATTACGACGCGCTGCCAAAATAGGGGAAGATTGCACAGAAAAGATATTTATCTCAGCAGCTTGAGCAGAAGTTACTCCTGTAAATCCCCAAGAACTCAAGACAAGTAATACCGTAGCAATAATGCTGGCTAATTTTTTAATCAATTTCGTTCCTCCTACTTAAAAAATAACTGACCAAGAATCTAAAAGTTTTGTCGCACAAATTTAACTAATTAGTTAACTTTACTAAACTAATGGCTCAAATTCATAATTGAGTCACTTTAAATGAGATTCTCCTTAAAGAATCTTTACTTTGTTAAACTTTGGTATTGCACCTAACTCGCAAGTATTTTAACGTAAAATTGACTGCGGGAGATGCTTTAGACTAGAAAGCTTATCTAACTACTCTGTTGATCTCAAATCCCCAATCCTTAATGCTAATTGCTAAAACTCTCTCGGAAATAAACTCCTATCGACAAAGGGAGCAAAAATATACAATAGCTTTGGTTCCTACTATGGGAGCATTGCACGAAGGACATATTAGTTTAATTCAAAGGTCTAGGAAGGAATGCGATCGCGTTATTGTGAGTATTTTTGTCAATCCTTTACAATTTAACCCGACAGAAGATTTAGCAGAATATCCCCGTCAGCTAGAAACAGACTGTGACTTGTGTGCAAAATTAGGAGTAGATCTAGTTTTTGCACCAACTCTAGAAGCGATGGGAATTGCTGGAGATACCAGTATTCAATCTCTTACTACTACAGTTATTCCCCCTGTATCTATGACTTCTGGGCTATGCGGTAAATATCGTCCTGGACATTTCCAGGGAGTTGCCACCATAGTTACCAAATTACTCAATATCATTAGACCAGACCGCGCTTATTTTGGACAAAAAGATGCCCAACAACTAGCTATAATTCGTCGGCTAGTTTCAGACTTGAATATACCAGTAGAGATTATAGGGTGTCCAATTATTAGGGAATCATCGGGACTAGCTTTAAGTTCTCGCAATCAATATTTAACTACTAAAGATAAAGAACAAGCACTCAATATATATAGTGGTCTTAAACAAGCTGCGATCGCGTTTTATCAAGGAGAAAAACAAGCCAGCAGACTTACAGCAATAGTTAAAGATCACTTGGCTACCGTATCAGAAATTGAAACTCAATATATAGAACTAGTTGATCCTCAAACATTAGAGCCTTTAGAAACTGTCGAAAGTAGAGGATTATTAGCAGTTGCTGCTTATTTAGGAAATACTCGCTTGATTGACAACATGATCTTACGTCAACCTACTGTAGCCATTGATGGTCCTGCTGGTGCAGGAAAATCTACCGTTACCCGTAGTGTAGCAGAACAATTAGGATTGCTCTATTTAGATACAGGAGCAATGTATCGTGCTGTCACTTGGTTAGTGATGAATTCTGGTATTGATGTCAAGGATGAAGAGAAAATTGCTGATTTAGTTAAGGGAATCAAAATCGATCTTATTTCTAGTGAGTCTTCCGATCTCCCGATAGGAGTATATGTTAACGACACAGAAGTAACTAAACCTATACGCACTCCTGAAGTTACTGCCAATGTTTCTGCGATCGCAGCCCAGAATGCAGTCAGAGAAGAACTAGTAGCAATTCAGCAAAGTTATGGACAAAAAGGCGGTATTATCGCCGAGGGAAGGGATATCGGCACTAATGTATTTCCTGATGCAGAATTAAAGATTTTTCTCACAGCTTCCGCTTCTGAAAGAGCTAGAAGAAGATTTTTAGACTTACAAAATCAAGGATATAAAGATGTAGATTTGGTGCAACTAGAACAAGAAATAAGACGACGAGACGAAAAAGACAGTACAAGGGCGATCGCACCACTCAAAAAAGCTAATGATGCCATAGAAATAGTTACCGATAATCTAACTATAGAAGAAGTAATTAACAAAATCGTAGAGCTTTATCAACAGTTAATTCTTCTTTAAGTGATTAAGAGCAAGGATAGAAAAAAATTCTCTACTTCATACTTACTATAAGAACAGACCCATAAAATTTAATAATTTAGATACAGAATCTTGATAAGAGCTTTATTTTACAAGGGTTTGGCTAGTTGTAGAATAAAACCGTTCAGGGGAAGACTCTGAGGTTGATAGTCACAAAATACAACAATTAAGTTTAAGCCCAGGCTTAGTTAATGTCACAGCTCACTATGAACTAGATAATAAGTCGTAGTCTAAATTAATATTTCTGTAATTCATTATACTTTTATCTTGAAGATCTCAATAAGTCCAAGAGTTATTACTTAATTTCAATTTTTCTCGTTCAGTATCATCCGCAAATTTTCTTTTGTTTATAGTTTTTTGATTTTAAATAATTGCTTGTTTTTTCGTATATTTTTTTATATGTTCCGCAAATTTACTTTTATTTAAAGTTTTTAAATCCATTACTATTATCATTTCTAAGTGATTGCATTTTGAGCAGTGCTTTTTACAATTAAAAATAATCGAATAAAAATTTTTCATCCCTTTAAAGCATTGATTTCAGTATTCATACTCACAAAAACAAGCCTTTTTAATATTTTTTATTGTAGATTTAGCAAAACCACTTATCTTGTTGTATTTACATTTACGCAGTAAAATTATTAGAACATATCTTTTCCTAAGAGATTTCTTCGATATAAATAAAAATGATTAATTGAAGCAAAAATATTCATGGATTTTTGTTGCCAATAATCATTCTTTTGGTTATTCTTAAAAAGAAGGTTAAAAAATTCAATACAAAGAATTTTTAAAAGCCATATACCCGGTATTTTATCTATTATTCCGGTAATCTAAGTTCAGGTTAATTCAGGTCAAAAAAGTTTTATCAAATATTCAAGAGGAAGTTTTCCATGTCAAGTATAGTAGACAATTTTTCAGATGCAGACCTTGTTGTTCAAGATGCAAATGACAATGGTGGTTTCAACGTAATGAGTAATCTTAATGAAGATGCTTTTATTGTTGTTAATGAAATAGATGGAACAGAATCTGCAAACGATCCTGGGAATGACATCATTATCACTGGTACAGGGTTTGACTTTGTTTCTGGTGGTGAAGGAGATGATATTATAGTTGGTGGACACGGTGATGACATCTTAGAAGGTAATGCTGGTAGTGACATTATTCGAGGTGGTACCGGCATTGACATTATTCGAGGTGGTGAAGGCGCTGATATTATGATGGGCGGATCAGGTGCCGATATCTTCCAATTAGATATGGGTGACTTTGCTAACGGCGAAATTGACCGCATTATGGACTTTGAGGTAGGCTTAGATGTGGTCGAAATTAATGGCGTAGATACTACTAAAGTTATGATAGATGGAAATGAAGTTAAGTATAATGGTGAAACTATGATTCGCTTTAGTGGTGATATGAGTGGTATGCAGGGTGACGCTACAGATGAAGATACTTTTGAATTGTTCTAGGTTCGTGCCAATTAATTTAGCTCAATAAGTTTTAGGTCATATAAAGTCCGTGATTAACATCGCGGATTTTTTTTGCTATTGACAGAGTAGGAATATGATCAGTAGATTGGGATTATTTTCAGTGTAATAATTATGCTGCAAGAGGATTTTGCGACCCGAACAATTAAAGAATATTTTGCTCAAGGACAATGGAGTGAAGTAATCGAAATTTGTACTCAAGTTTTGACCCGCGATCCTCAACGTACTGAACTATATCTTTTTCTCGCTAAAGCGTATAGTCAGCAGGGACGAGTAGGACAGGCGATCGCGGTATATCGGCATATTTTAGAACAAAATCAAAATTCCCCAGATATTTATGGGGAATTGGGGCTCCTATATACAAAACAACAGGATTTAGTCCAAGCAGCTTGGTGTTACCAAAAAGCTTTAGCTTTGAAGCCCACATGGGTAGAAATACATTATAATTTAGCGATTATCTTACATCAGTTAGGGGATTGGTCAAAAGCAATTGATTCTTATCGCCAGACTCTCAAGCTCAAGCCTAGCCATGCTGCTGCTTATTTTAATTTAGGACTTTTGTACGATCGCCGACAAGAAAACGAAATGGCGATCGCGAGTTACCAGAGAGCTATTGAATCAAAACCAGATTATTTGACGGCTTATAGTAATCTCGGTAGTGTATTGGCTAAAGATCAACAATATAAATCGGCGATCGAAGTTTTTAAACAAGGACTCAAGCTCGATCCTACTTGGGGGACTTTACACAATAATTTGGGTCAAGTTTATTTATTTGACCAACAACCAGCAAAAGCTTTAGCAAGTTTTGAATATGCCATTACTGTAGAGCCTGATATGGCTTTAGCTTATTATAATTTGGGCAATTTATGGCAACAACAAAAAAATTATCCCAAATCTTTGGAGTGTTTCCAGCAAGTAATTAAGCTAGAACCTAATAATATTGTGGCTCACAGCAATTGTGCTGCCATACTGTTGAAAATTGGTGAAACCAAATCAGCAATTAAATATTTACGTAATGCGATCGCATTACAGCCCACTTTTGCTGCTGCCTACTACCATCGAGTCAAGCAATTAGAGCCGAAAGATACTTTAGAGAAAGCGAAAATATCTTGCGCTAGTTTTTTAGAAGCATTATTTAAAGAAACTGATGAGGCAAAAGCCTGCGAATACTTATGGCAAACTTATTTCTATCTGGGAGAAGTGTTGTTTGACTATGGTGGGGTACAACAAGCAGAAATATATTATCGTCAAGCACTAGACATTAAACCAGATGAAGTGAATTTATACTTGCGTTTTGGTAATTGTTTAGCTAAACAAAAACGGTTTGATGGAGCTATTACAGCCTATGAAATGGGCTTAACTCTTCAACCAGAGCATTCTCAACTCTGTTTTCAGCTAGGAAAAGTATTACAAAAACAAAAGAACTCTAGTTCCGCTCTTTCCTATTATGAGACGGTGTTACAACAAGATTTGACCATGGGGAGTGGCAGTTGGCAAAGTTTGCCTAGTTTATTTCCCTCCCCAGAACATTTATCTAATCTCCCCAAAACTCTCTATCATCACACTCACGACTGGATTCGAGATTGTAAATTAAAAGACTTTAACTATACAGAAGTAACTTGGTCGGGTACAACGGCTCAGAGTAAAGGTAATTTATTTAGACAACCAGAACCAATTGTAATTAAAGATACTGGTAGTAGGTCATCTACAGAATGTGGGGGGGTTAACTGTAACCCATGTATGAGTCATTTGATGACCTATTTTCAACCAGTCCAAATTGGTCAAAATGCCTATCAATGTTCTTTCAAAGAAGCTCCACCCATAACTACACCTTTACCTTTTGTAGTTACTATTCCCCATGGTAGGACTTGGATTGTGCCTCAAACTAACTCCTGGATGATTTGTAAGGCGATCGCAATAATAACCCCTGACAATTGCCTTTTAGGAGATTTATCTCGCTATTACCCTTGGTTTCTACCTGGTTGTTCCCAACCCCATAAAGTAAACCACACTTTATTCAATGTAGATAAAATTGCCCCAGTTAAAAAAATTGCTGGTAAAGTAGCAATACTTTCGGGATTGGCTGGTCATGTTTATTATCATTGGTTATTTGATATAATCCCTCGCATTGAATTAATCCGTCTCAGTGGTATTAAATTAGAAGCAATTGATTGGTTTGTGGTGAACAATATAGAAAAACCTTTCCAAAAAGAAACACTTAAATGGTTAGGAATTCCTAGTTCTAAGATTATTTGTAGCGATCAGATTTCTCATATTCAAGGAGAACAGTTAATTGTTCCCTCTTTTCCTGGTCATTTAGACTGGGTACCTTGGGGGACAATTAAATTTTTACGAGAAACTTTCTTGTCCCGAATTAATCTTAAGCAGTATGAATCTCCAGAAAAAATTTATATCAGTCGTAGAAAAGCCAGAGCCAGACATATTATTAATGAAACCAAAGTAATTGCTTTATTGGCTAAACATGGCTTTAAAACTGTTTTTCCAGAAGAGATGTCTATAGTAGAACAGATAATTTTGTTTGCCAATGCTAAATTTATAGTCGCGCCCCATGGCTCTGGATTAAGCAATTTGGTATTTTGCGCTCCAGGGACAACTATAGTGGAACTATTTTCACCCCGCTATCTAAGAACTGATTATTGGATATTGAGCCAACAGCTAGAACTAAAGCATTACTACTCTGTAGGAGATAGTTTTGATTGTCCTTCTTTATTGAGCCTGATGTATCAAAATTCTTTAACAGAAGATATCTTGGTCAATCTCAGCTCTTTGGAACTGATTCTGGAAGTAGCTGGAGTTACAAATTAAATTTATAATATGATTAGTCAGAAAAGTAAACACTAAGTTTTAGAATTTACAATTATTGTGTTGATGATTAATAATCACTCAACCGTTAAAACACTCATTTAATAAGCCGTGAATTATAGTTATCTAGTTGATTCTGTTTCCCAATGTGCATTAGCTTTTTCTGAAGCAGATCTAAAAAATAACGTCGAGCATTGGCAATCTGCAAGTAGAGATTTGGGTAACTTGTTACAAGGACTAGCAAGATTTGATGAAGCCATTTTTTGGCATTCTGTGGCGTTAGATTCTGAGCCAGATTTAGGAGAAATATTTTTTCAACTTGCTAGGCTTTATATCAAAGAGGAAAATTGGGAGGAAGCGATTTCTTATCTACATCGTGCTTTAGAACTCCACCCCAATTCTGCCTTGATTAATTCCAATCTAGCTCAACTATATGGACAGATTGGCAACAGACAAGAGGAAATTAAATTTTGGTATCAAGCGATTAAAATTGACCCTGAGTTAGTCACAGCCAAAGGCTACTACAAACTCGCTAAGGCTTTTGAGCAACAAAGAAAATTAACCGAAGCTGAGTTTTGTTATGAAAGAGCTAGTAATAATGAAGAAAATTTAATTCCTGCTCATTATGATTTTGCTGAAATTTGTCAGCGACGAGGAAATGTAGAGCAAGCGATTAACTGTTATCAAAAAATTCTCTCTCAAGACTCCCAACAAGCCAAAGCCCATTATAAAATTGGCACAATTTATTTACAAGAAAAACGATATGAAGCTGCCATAGAGCAGTTTCGTCAAACAATTAAGAATGCGCCAGAATATCCTTGGGCTTATCGTGATTTAGTTAAGACTTTCTTGCTACTAGAAAGATGGGATGAAGCGATCTCTACTTGTCATGCCATTATTAATTTAGTAGAAGAATATCCTTGGGTTTACGTCCAATTGGGGAATGCTCTGCGAGAGAAAGGGAGGATTACTGATGCTGTAGTAGCTTTCCAGCAAACTTGCAAATTAAGAGGTTGGTGGCAATGTCCTATCAATCAATACTATTTTACCAGAGATAACTTTACCTATCGTATTCCTCTCTGGCAACCTCGCATAGAAGAATTGATAGAACGAGAAGCTGTTAATGCTTTAGAAATTGGTAGCTATCAAGGAATGTCCAGTTGTTGGCTATTAGATAATGTTTTAACTAAACCTTCAAGTAAATTAGTCTGTATCGATGCTCAAGTCTTGAGTGTTTTAAAAGACAATTTAGCCAAAACAGGCAAAAACGATCAGGTTACTCTTCTAGTGGGAGATACTCATAAACATCTTGATTCATTGACCCCAGAAAGTTTCGATATTATAAGTATCCAGGATAAATGCAAATTGGTGGATCATGCTTACACAAATGCCCAATTAACTTGGCAATTGTCTAAAGTTGGGGGCTTGATCATTTTTAATGATTATGGTTGGCAAAATCGAGCCAATCCTAAACAAAATCCCAAACAAGGAATTGATAAATTTCTCGATTCCCTGAAGCCAGATCAATGGAAATTAGTTAATCACGCCCCTCAAGCTAATCAACTAATGATCCGCAAAATTAAATAATTTGTCTCCTATTATCATAAGTTAGTGCAATCGGACAAGGGGGAAAGGTAGATTTTTTTTCTTGATTTAACATTATTCCCCAATTATAGAAAACCAGATAATGAATTTTAAGAGTTAACTATTTTTGAAATGAATAAAGTAAATCAATCAACCTTACAATCCAGTCAAATAGCTGTCACGATTGAAAAATATACTCAAATGCTCGCACAGAATCCGGAAGCACCAGAGATTCACTTTAATTTGGGAAATTTATACGCTCAAAAAGAACAATGGCAAAACTCAATTAAACATTATAGAAAGGCTATTAAAATCGACCCACAATTAACGGCTGCTTATCGCAATATAGCCAAAGTTTATCTTAAAATAGGTAATGAAATTGAAGCTGCAAATTTTTGGTATAAAGGCGTTAAATTAGAACCTGGCGAAGAAAAAATCGAGCAATATCTAGGTTTGGGAAATACTTTTAGAAGCCAAAAGCAATATGGTAAAGCTGCGGATTGTTATCGTCAAGCAATCCAAATTAAACCTGATTTAATTTCAGCATATCATGCTTTAGCTAAAGTTTTTGACAGTCAAGGTAAGCATAGACAGATCATCTCAATTTATCGTCAAGGAATTCAAAAAAACCAGCAAAATCCTGAATTTCATTTGGCATTAGCTCAAGCTTTAGCTGCACAAAATAAGTGGGAAAAAGCAAGTAATCGATTTCGTTTAGCTCTAAAACTAGATAGTAATATAGCAATAGGATATTATCACTGGGGTTATGTTTTAAGCAAAAGAGAAAAGTGGCAACAAGCAAAGAATTGTTATCAAAAAGCAATTGAAATTAAACCAGAATATTGGGAAGCTTATTATTACTTGGGTTTGATTTTTCAAAAGTTAGAAAAATGGCAAAAAGCCAAAGAATGCTATAAAAAAGTAACTCAAATAAATCAAGAATTTGTTTCAGGATATCTTCAATTAACGCTAGTTTATCAAAAACTCGGTGATTATCCACTAGCGATACAATGTTGTAATCGAGCTTTATTAATTTCTCCAGAATTTTCTCCCCTCGAAGAACAAGCAATAGCAATCTATCAAAAAGTTTTAGATAATCATCCTAAAATAAACCATAATCTTTACTATCAATTTGGTAAATTATTGAGGCAAAAAAGTCGCTTTGAAGAGGCAATTCTAGCATATCAGAAAACGGTTACAATAAATCCTCTCTTCCGATCAGCTCATATAGATATGCAATATACTCCCATTGCTCCCAAGCAATTGCCTCAACATATTAATTTTTATCGCAATGTTCTTGAGCAAAATCCCCAAATAGATATTGCTTGGGGTAATTTGGGAGATGCTTTAACAGAAGAAAACAATATTGAAGAAGCAATTAATTGCTATCGAAAAGGCTGTTATCAGCAAGTAATTAATACTTATCCTGAATTAGCAAAACTAGATTGGAAAGAAAAGAAAGAATCTGCTATTGATTTTATTATTATTGGCGCAGCAAAATGTGGCACAAGTTCGTTACATGGATACTTGAATAATCATCCTCAAATATTATTACCCCATAAGAAAGAGTTAGCTTTCTTTTCGCGCAGATATGACTATGGCATTGACTGGTATTTAGCTCATTTTCCTTCTATTACTGATCGAGATGATTTTATTACAGGAGAAGCTACACCCAACTATATTCGTTTCCCCATATCAGCTGAAAGAATTAAAAAGCATTTTCCTAATATTAAGTTGATTTTATTGCTAAGAAATCCCATAGATAGAACTATTTCTTGGCATTATCATAAACTGAGTCATGGACAGCTAAAAGCAGACTTGGAGACAGCAATTTTAAGAGAAATCAAAAATATAGAATACTTTACAGAAGAAGAGATTGTAAATAGTGGCTATTTTAAATTTGATAGTATAATTAGCAGTCTTTATATTTATAAAATCAAATCATGGTTAGAAATTTTTGATCGAGAACAAATATTAATTTTACAAAGTGAAGATTTTTACGCTAAACCTGGTGAAAATATGGCAAAAGTCTATAAGTTTTTAGGATTACCCAATCAGACTTTAGCTAGATATGCCAAAATCAACAGTGGTTTTTATAATCCTGCTGATGAAAAAATCAGAACTATACTCAGAGATTACTTTGACCCTTATAATCAACAGTTAGAAAAATATTTGGGAATGAAATTTAACTGGAGCTAATTAAAGTTTTGGCTAACTATTTTGCTACTGTAGCCCGTGGTTTAGAGGAAATTGCTGCTCAAGAATTGTCAGATTTGGGCGCAACCAATATTATTCCTGATTTTACAGGAGTACATTTTCAAGGAGATAAAAAGTTACTTTATAAAGTTAATCTTTGGGCTCGTACTATTTTCCGAGTTTTAGTACCAATTGCTGAAGTTAAAAGTTATAATGCTCAACAACTTTATCGCAGTGTATATAATATAGATTGGTCAAAATATCTCCATCCTAAAATGACTTTAGCTGTCAATTGTACAGGAAAAAATAAACAGCTAAATCACAGTCATTTTACTGCTTTACAAATTAAAAATAGTATTGTGGATTGGCAATATAAAAAATACGGCAGACGTTCTGATATTGATGTAAAAAATCCTGATTTACTAGTTAATGGTCATATTAATAATAATAGGTGTACTCTGAGTTTAGATAGTTCTGCTTCTAGTTTACATCGTCGTGGTTATCGCCCTGCTATGGGACTTGCCCCTTTAAAAGAAACTTTGGCTGCTGCTATAATTGCGATGACAGAATGGACTCCTGAATTAGCTTTTTTTGACCCCTTATGTGGTTCGGGAACTCTACCTATAGAAGCAGCTTTAAAAGGCTTAAATATTGCTCCTGGTTTATATCGAGATAAGTTTGGTTTTGAGTCTTGGTTGGATTTTGACTTATTACTTTGGGAAGAAATGATCGAGGAGGCAAAAGAACAACAATTATCAAAAATTCCTGCTTCAATTTCTGGTAGCGATCGCGATTTTCAAATAATAGAACAAGCTAATATTAATGCTAAAAATTGTGGAATTAAAAATCAGATTTCATTTAAAACTCAAGATTTATCTGAAGTTGTAGCTCCAGCAGATAAAGGAGTGATTATTTGTAATCCCCCCTATGGAAAAAGATTGGGAACAGAAACAGAATTAGTCGAACTATATAAGCTTTTAGGGGATACTTTTAAGCAAAAATTTCCAGGATGGACAGCTTATATTCTAACAGGTAGTTCCGCTTTAACTAAAAAAGTCGGCTTAAGAACTTCTAAAAGAATTAAAGTTTATAATGGCATGATACCTTGTACTTTATTGAAATATGAATTGTATTAATAGAAGTTCGTAGTTCGTAGTTGGTGGTTCAGAGTTATGAAAAATGATTGTTAGTGGTTAGTCCTAAAGGATTCCTAACCCTAAAGGGTATATCCGAAGGTGTTATCCGAAGGTGTACCCTTTAGGGATCCTTTAGGACACCTTCGGATAAGGATACACCTGCGGACATTGTACCCTTGTGGTATAACCGCTTCGCATATTGTTAGTTGTTAATAGTTCATTGTTGATTGCTACTCATTACTCATTACTTATTGCTCATTGTTTACTAACCAGCAGCAATAGTTACTGGTTTAATAATAGTAGCTGGTAGCCAAAAAATAAAAGTAGAGCCTTCTCCTTGTTTACTTTCGACAGTAATATTTCCTCCCATCATTTCACAAAAACTCTTACAAATAGTTAATCCCAATCCTGTACCACCATACTTTTTAGTTGTACCAATATCCGCTTGAATAAAAGGCTGAAATACACTTTTGCTTTGTTTCATATTCATACCAATTCCTGTGTCAGATATACATACAATAATCCAGTCGGAAGCATGATGATTTACTGGGTTATTTTTATCCTGACTTTCTCGTTTTTGTAATAGGGATAACTGGCGACTATCAATTAATGCAGGTAGAGACTTTTTAGCTTTACGCATAATTGAAACACTTATTTTCCCTTCGTGAGTGAATTTTGCTGCATTACTCAAAATATTGAAAAGAATTTGTTTGACTCTTTTGCGATCGCTCATCATTGTACCTAAATCCTGGCAATTTTCAATAACTAAATTGTTATTATTTTTCCTAATCATAGGCATGACTAAGCTACAAGCTTCTGAAATTAAGGTGCTAATATCAAACCGTTCAGGATAGATATTAATTTTTTCAGATTCTAGTTTTGATATATCTAAAATATCTTCGATTAAAGTTAATAAGTGTACTCCTGATTTTTGAATCTGATTTAAGTCTGGTAAAAAATCTTGATAACCAGAATCTTCAGCTTCAGCTAATAATAAATCACTTAATCCTAAAATCCCATTAAGAGGAGTTCTTAATTCATGGCTCATATTAGCTAAAAATTTACTCTTAGCAACGTTAGCTGCTTCTGCTGCTTCTCTAGCTCGATTTAACTCTTCTTCTGCTATTTTATTATCAGTATTATCTCGAATAATCGCTAAAACATTATCTTCGCCACATACCACAATACGAGCTTCAAAATATCTTCTGCGCCTTTCTACAAACCATTCATATTCAAATATATGAATTTTATTAGTTTCCAATGCTATTTTTATCCCATTACGAAATTGAGATGCTACATGATTTGGGAAAATTTCTTCAACGTTTTTGTATAATAATTCAGCAGTTAAAGATTTTTGGTTCGGGTTAACTTTAGTATCAATTAAAGTTCCTTGATTGTTAAAACGCCACATCAAATCAGGAATGGCATTGAGCAAAGCTCGGTTTTTAATTTCACTTTGTCTTAAATCTTCGGCTCTAGTTTCTAAACTAGAAATTAACTCTTGCAATTTACTACTCATTCCATTAAAAGAGTGAGCTAAAACAGCTAATTCATCATGACTGTTAATAGTTATTTTTTGTTGAATATTCCCTAAAGTCATCTGCTTTGTAGCTTCGGTGATTTCTTTTAAAGGTTCGGTAATAGTACGACTTAATAACATTGCGATCGCAGTTCCTAAAAGGGAAGCGAGTAGAGCCGTGACAATTCCTTGATGACGTACTTCTGCCATCTTAGCTTTTAAGGGTTCAGTAGATAATTCTATACTTACTCCCCCTAAAGTTTTATAGTGATTTGTTATGGCTTTTCCAGCTAAAAGCTTATGATGTTCCCAAACAAAAATAGTTTTTTCACTTTTCAGCAGCTTCTGAGTAAAATTATGACTTGATATTTGATGGGAAACAGGATTAAATCTGGCAGACTTAGCAACTTTCTTCCCGTTCTGATCGTAAATATTGGCAGATAAGACTAATTTATTGTGTTTTAATTCTAGTAAGGTATTTTCTAAAAAATTGACATTATTTTCAGAAATACTATCTACAGAAACAACAGCAAGAGTATCTAGTAAAATGTCAGCTCTTTGTTGTAAGTTTTGTTTGAAGTTTTCTTCTCTATTACGAAGGGATAAAGTAGTAACTCCAGCAACGGTTAAAATAATTGCCGTGGTCATAGCTGTGCTTATTTTAGCTGCTAATGGTAGCCTTTTCCAACTAAACTGCAACATGATATTTACCTGTTTTGCTCCCATCCAAGACCGAACAGCAGAAAGTAATTATTGATAAAGTAGCTTTGTTTATGACTGGAGTAACCATGAAAACAAATTATTAGAAGAAAACTAGTCAGCAAAGATAGGAATATTCAAACTTTAATTAGCTCATAATAGAATTATTTTAAGTTTGTTATTTAAGGCTATTTCGCTTTTAAGCTTATCAGTAAAAAAAACTGCTAAACCTCAGTAGTTTTACTGGTTTTTATATTTTTTTTTGATGAAATAGAGGCTTTTTTAAAGAAATAATGAAGATTTAAATATTGAACAAAAATAAATTATTTTTACTACATTAGATGTTTTTTGGTATGTCTAAATATTTTTTGTATTCTTTTCACAAAATACTTTTTCGCCAAATTACCACTTTTATAATGGGTTTAAGATAGTTATCGCTGGAGCAAATTATCAAATTAATATCTGTTTATCTTGAATTGCCACATAGAAAGTAAGTCCTAGTTAGGATGAGTAAAGCCTATATAGAAATGACCTAACTATTGAAACCAATCAAATAGCTATGGATTATAACTTTGATTGCATAATCTTGCATTTATACAGATATCAATTAGAGAAGTAGTCAGTAAAAACCCCTAAAACAATACAAAAGAACTAATAGGCTAGTCTAAACTGCATCTAGTTTTAGGTCAATAGTTTTTAATTAATGTTTCCTCTAACAGTAATTAAAAATAAAACTCTAGTTTTCTGGGTGGACAAAGTTTATTTCTAATGCCCGAAATATTAATTTGAATTTCTTCTGAGTATTTCTAAGTCATTACTGTTGAGAATTGAGTCATTGTTATGCTTACCATTATTGGAGTCTCCTGAGTCATCAGACTTGGTGAAATAAGATTCGATGCTTTTTACGGTGATATAGAGAGAAGGAACCAGAAATAAACTTAACACTGTGGCAAAAAGCATTCCCCCAAATACTGCGGTTCCCAATGACCAACGACTAGCAGCACCAGCACCACTAGCAGTTACTAAAGGCAGAAAGCCTACTAAGCTAGAAATAGCTGTCATGAGAATAGGACGGAAACGCTCTTGTCCGGCTTTGATTGCTGCGCGGACGATATTTAATCCCTGTTCTCGTAACTGGTTGGCATATTCGACAATTAGAATCGCGTTTTTACTTGCCAAACCAATCAGCATTACTAGTCCTACCTGACAATAGACATCGTTATTAATTAGGGGCCAAATACTACCTGCTTGGAAGATATTGGCTCTACCCCAAATAGCTATAATTGCGCCCAAAATAGCTAGAGGGACAGTGAGCATAATAATAATTGGATCGATAAAGCTTTCATACTGAGCAGCAAGTACCAAGAAAGCCATAAGTAAGCCAATTGCGAAAATAATCGCTGATTGTCCCCCAGAATTTTTCTCTTCCAAGGCTGTACCTGTCCATTCATATCCAAAAGCAGGAGATAATACTTCGGCTGCAATTTCTTCCATAGCTTGAATCGCTTGCCCTGTACTATATCCTGGTGCTGGGTTACCTTGAATTTTGATAGCGCGGAACAAGTTATAGTGGGTAATGGTCTGAGGTCCAGTAAATTCGGTCAGCTTGACTAGATTCCCCAGAGATACTAGCTCTCCATTATTGGAGCGAACATAGAGTTGTTTAATATCTTGGGGATGGGAACGAAATTCCCCTTCTGCTTGAATGTAAACTCGATATTGTCTTTGTCCCAGCACAAAATCATTGACATATTGGGAGCCTAAGTAAGACTGTAAGGTATTAAAGATATCATCAATATCGATATTTAGAGCTTTAGCTCTTTCTCGATTAACTTCTATTTCTATTTGAGGTGTATTGGCTGCAAATTGGGTAAAAGCTGCTGCAATTTCTGGTCTTTGGTTAGCTGCTGCAATTATTTTGTTGGCATTTTCAATTAAAGCCGAAATCGGTAACCCCCGACGGTCTTGCAGTTGAAATTCAAATCCGCCAAAGGTACTTAAACCACGAACAGGAGGAGCATTGACAGCAAAGGCTCTGGCTCCTTTTATGTTTTGAAATGAACCATTGAGACGACCAAGGATGGAATAGACGGATTTAGCTTCTCCTCGTCTTTCTGACCAAGGTTTGAGCTTGGAGAAAACAAAACCGCGATTACTACCATTTCCTTCAAAGCCAAAACCACTGAGAGTAAAGTAACCATCGATTTCTTCTACTTTACTCATTTTCTCCCCGATTTGCTCCATGATTTTGTCAGTGTAGTTAAGGGATACACCATCTGGTGCTTGAACCACAGTGAAGAAATAACCCTGATCTTCTTCGGGAACAAAGCCCGTAGGAACCAGGTTGTATAGGAAGTAGGTAAAGAGGACTAAGGCAGTGAAGCCAGCTAAGACAAAGGGACGAATGGCTTTTTTGGTTAGAAAACTAATAGTTTTGGCATAAGTGTTAGTAATCCAATTAAAAACTCGATTAAATTTATCAAAAAACCAATCTAAAATTCCTCCTTTCTTTTCTTTTTGACGTAATAATAATCCCGACATAGTAGGAGAGAAAGTAAGAGCGTTAAAAGTGGAAAGAGCGATCGCGAAAACAATGGTTAAGGCAAATTGCTGGAAAATAACCCCTGTTGTGCCAGGAAAGAATGATACTGGAATAAATACGGCTGCTAAGACCAAAGAAGTAGCAATTACTGCCCCACTTAACTCATTCATCGTATCGATCGCAGCCAGACGAGGCTTCATGCCTCTTTCTACCTTAGTGGCAATCGCTTCTACTACTACAATCCCATCATCTACTACTAACCCTGTAGCTAATACCATCGCGAAAAGGGTGAGAGTGTTAATTTGAAAGCCAAATACATTGAGGAAAGCAAATGCCCCAATTAAAGAGACAGGAATTGCGATCGCAGGAATGAGGGTGGTACGCCAGTCTTGTAAAAAGATGAAAATAATCAGAACCACTAGTAATACCGCTTGTACCAGGGTTTTAACTACTTCTTGTAGAGATACTTCCACAAAGGCTGTTGCATCCAGAGCTACTTCATAACTCATTCCTGGAGGAAACTGCTGAGATAATTCTGCGATCGCATCTTTAACCTGACGGGCAACCTCAAGGGCATTACTTCCTGGTAACTGAAAAATTCCCAAACCAATAGCGGGAGAACCGTTATAACGGGCTATGGTATCGTAGCTTTCAGCTCCCAATTCTGCCCTGCCTACATCCCTAAGCTTGATCAGGTTGCCCCTTTCCCCCACAGAGATAACCATATTTTCAAACTCTTCCGCTGTTTCTAATCTTCCAACAGCACGGAGGGTAAACTCAAAATTCTGGTCTTGGGGAGAAGGTTGCTGACCAATTTTTCCTGCACCTACCTGGACATTTTGCTCCTCTAGGGCATCAACCACACTTTGAGCCGTGAGATTTCTGGCTGCTAAGGCATCAGGATTAAGCCAGATCCGCATGGCGTAGCGACGTTCGCCAAAAATTACCGCTCTACCTACACCATTGATCCGCTTAATCTGATCCAGAACATATAAGTCTAGGTAATTACTGACAAATAAATCATCGTACTCGCCATTTTCCGCAAAAAAAGCAATTCCCAGTAACAAGTCTGGGGAAGATTTCTGTACGGTAACACCAGTTTGTTGTACTGATCCAGGTAATTGGGGTTCTGCTTGAGCTACTCGATTCTGGACGTTAACTTGAGAAATATTGCGATCGCTATTAACAGGAAAAGAAACTGTAATATTGGTTATACCGTTATTACTAGTGTTAGAGGATATATATCGCATATCCTCCACCCCATTAACTTCTCGTTCCAGAATATTAGTAACATTACTTTCTGCGGTTTCTGCATCTGCACCAATATAATTAGCTGTTACTTCAACTTGAATTGGGGCAATCTGAGGGAGCTGAGAAATAGGAAGCATCGGAATACTGATTGCCCCCACCAGCACCACAATAATGGCGCATACTGCCGTTAAGATCGGCTTTCTAATAAAAGTGTCTGCTATGCTGAGTAACATTATTTAGGTATTAGGTGTTAGGTATTAGGTGGTTATTGCTTATCTGATAACTGTTCACTGACAACTGCTCAAATGGGTCGCGGTTATCCGAAGGTGTATCCTTTAGGAATCCTTTAGGACTGATAACTGTTCACTGATAACTGCTCAAATGGGTCGCGGTTATCCGAAGGTGTATCCTTTAGGAATCCTTTAGGACTGATAACTGCTCACTGATAACTGCTCAAATGGGTCGCGGTTATCCGAAGGTGTATCCTTATCCGAAGGTGTACCCTTTAGGGTTAGGAATCCTTTAGGAC
>JASJDF010000323.1 GCA_030065715.1 Xenococcaceae cyanobacterium MO_188.B19
GTTAAGCAGCGCACTTCAGTAATTCCTTTTTTAGCTATTTTCGATGGCAGACAAACTTTGAAATGGCAAGAGTTTTTACGCCCTGCTTATCTAGGAGTAACTGGCTTTACTCTACTATTTTGGTGGGCACATCCTTGGTTGCTACAAGTAACCTCTAAGGTGCAGTGGTAAACTGGCAGTCATTAATA
Source organism: Xenococcaceae cyanobacterium MO_188.B19 (assembly GCA_030065715.1). GTDB lineage: Bacteria > Cyanobacteriota > Cyanobacteriia > Cyanobacteriales > Xenococcaceae > JASJCP01. Next base: position 189 of record JASJDF010000323.1, read on the forward strand.
TTTTATAAAAAAGCACAAGTTTCAGGAATTTTCCCAGGTTTGCGTCAAAACTGTCATATTTTTACGTATATTTATTGAGCGCGTATTATGATTTCATTGTTAAAATGGCATCAAATAAAAATAGTAGATTAAGCTTTTATGGAAAAAGCTTAATAGAATAAAAATGTTATGTAAACTTATCAAAACTTACTCAGTAAATACACTGAATAAATCAACTCTTGTACAAACAATTATTCAGGTAATACTATTTGAATCTTTTTAACTTTGTACTAAGCACTAATCACCATCTGTATAACTAGTCAATTTTATATTTATTTACACCTAAGTACTTAAAATAGTTGCCAATCAAAGCTAATCATTTCAATAATTTTACTGTAGACTATCATGAATCAAGTTAATATTGTAATAGTTGAAGATGAAATAATAATTGCCAAAAATATAGCTAGAAAACTAAAAAATCTCAATTATAATGTTTGTAAAATTTTTGCTTCTGGACAACCTTTAATTGATTATATAACCATTCAAAAACCAGATATTATTTTGATGGATATTGCTATTAGAGGCGAAATGGATGGGATTGAAACAGCCTCTAAAATTAAAGATATTGCGGATATTCCAGTAATTTTTCTCACGGCTTATGCTACTCCTGAAGTAGTAGAAAGAGCCTCAGAAACTAGTTGTTATGGCTATATAGTTAAACCCTTTAAAGACGAAGAGCTATATGCAACTCTTAAAATTGCTCTGAAAAAACATCAAGAAAATTCAATTGTCAAAAAATCTTTACAAGATACAATCAAAGAATATTCATCTCAAATTGAAAATCTTTATATTAATAATCAAACTAACCTACCTAACAGGCTTTTTCTCAGGGATTCATTTGATTATTTAGTAGCTTCAATTAATGGCGAACAACTAGTAGCAGTTCTGAATATCAGTATAGATAGATTTAAAAAAATCAGTGATTTCTTAAGTAAAGAGCAACAAGATAGTTTAATCACAGAAGTAGCAAAACGTTTACAAAACTATGTTGAAAATTGCGGTAGTCAAGGAATTACGATCTACATGAAAGAAGATCATTTCATAATAATGATTGCATTAGATAGGAAAATCCAAGCCGACAATTATGCCAAAGAAATATCCAATTTATTAGGACAAGCTATTTATCTAGAAAATCAAGAGATATTTCTTTCCACTAGTATTGGAATTGCTTTTTATCCTTCTGACAGTTTTAATATTGAAGAATTGCTACAGCAGAGTGAAAAAGCCAGAGATTATGCGCGATCTCAAGGAGCTAATCGTCATCAGTCTTTTTCCTTTGCCTTTAATGTTAAAATCTCTCGCTCCTCTGAAGGATTACATCTAGAAGCAGAATTACATCACGCCTTAGAACGAGAACAGCTTGAACTTTATTACCAGCCTAAAATTGATTTAAAAACTAATTCAATTGTTGGCGCAGAAGCTTTAGTACGTTGGAATCATCCAACTATGGGAAGATTTGAACCCTATAAATTTATTCCTTTGGCTGAAGAAAGTGGTTTAATTCGACCCATAGGAGAATGGATTTTGAATCGTGCTTGTCAACAAAATAAAGCTTGGCAAAATGCTGGATTGAATGATCTTACAATCTCAGTTAACATATCTGGAATTCAATTTAAGCAATCAGATTTATTTCATCAAGTAACCCAAGTTTTATTTAATTCCTCTCTAGAGCCACAATATTTAGAATTAGAATTAACTGAAGATATCTTAGTAGAGAATATTAAAATAAACATTCAAAAATTGAATATTCTTAAAAAAGCAGGTGTCAAAATAACATTAGACAATTTTGGTACTGGCTATTCATCTTTAGGTTATTTACAGCAATTCCCCTTTGATATTTTAAAAATAGACTCCTGTTTTACTCATAATATTGATAGTAATAAAATCAATGCCACAATCACTAAAAATGTTATTGATATGGCTCATGATTTAGGGTTAACAGTAGTTGCCCAAGGAATTGAAACTGAAGCGGAATTAAATAATCTCAAAAAATGTAACTGTGATGAAATACAAGGATTTTTATTTTATCCTCCTTTAAATGCTAAAGAGTTTAAAAATTTGTTACTCAGTAATAAGTCGATTTACTCTCATAAATAGGAGTAAAAAATAACTATCTAAGTAGGGAGGATAAGACTTAATTGATATAAGTTAAAATATTCGACTAGATAAAATGGATGTATTTTACGATTATAAAATTATCAATAAGATTTATAGTGAAAATAACTACAATATATATCAAGCAATTCATCAATCCGAGCAAAATTCAGTACTGATTAAAATAATAAATACTCAGTTTTCCGACTTAAAAACAATAGATTGTTTGAAAAATGAGTATGAAATACTTAAATCTTTAACTTTCCCAGGAGTTATTAAAGCTTATGCCCTAGAAAACTATAATAATAATTTGGGCTTAGTTTTAGAATATTTTGAAGGAGAATATCTAGAGCATTTTTTACATAATAAAGAACTTTCGCAAAATGATTTCTTTGTCATAGCTATTCAGGTAGTAAACATTCTACAGGAGATTCATTCTCATCAAATAATTCATCAAAATATTCAGCCTTCTAGTATAGTTATAAATCCAGAAACCTTAGAAGTAAAAATCAGCAATTTTAGTAGGGCGACTAGTTTTAATACAAATAATAATATATCTTCCAAGGAATTAGAAGCTTTAAACATAGCATATATATCTCCAGAGCAAACTGGACGCGTAAATCTTTCGTTAGATTACCGTACTGACTTTTATTCTCTAGGAATTGTTTTCTATCAAATACTAACTGGAAAACTACCTTATGATCAGGCTCTAAATTACTTGGAATTAATACATTGTCATCTTGCTCAAACACCAGCCTCTCCTCATCAAATAAATTCAGATATTTCTCAACCACTTTCCTCTATCATCATGAAACTTCTGGCGAAAAATCCTGAAGATAGATATCAAAACGCTTATGGAATAAAAAAGGATTTGGAAATCTGTCAAACCCAGTATCAAAATCAAGGCAAAATTGAACTATTTGATATCGGAACATTAGATAGGTGCAGTCAATTTATCATTTCTCCCCAACTTTATAATCGCTGCTCAGAAGTAAATACTATTACCACAAGCTGGGACAGAGTTATTTTAGGAGCAGTAGAAATGGTTGTGGTGACAGGAAATTCTGGGATGGGTAAGACTTCAATGATTTTGGAAGTTATTCAACCAATAGTTAAGCAAAAAGCTTATTTTACTAATGGTGAATTTGAGCAACTAACCAGTACCATCCCCTATAGTGGGATAATTCGAGCTTTTCGTGATTTATTACTACAGTTATTAACCGAACCCTCGAAGCAACTTAAAATTTGGCGAGAAAAGATACTATCTGTATTGGGAACAAATGGTAAAGTAATTACCAATATTTTGCCAGAATTAGAACTAATTATTGGTTCTCAACCAGATATACCAGAACTCCCAGTTAAAGAAACTGAAAACAGGTTTAATATTGTATTAGAAAAGTTCATTAAAGTTTTTCTTAAGCCAGAACATCCTTTAGTATTATTTTTGGATAACTTGCAGTGGATAGACTCTGCTTCTTTAAAATTACTTGAGCTTTTATTAGATAATTCTAATAGTGAATATCTATTAGTAATTGCTGCCTATCGAGATAATGAAGTAAATTCCGACCATCCTCTAATTGATTCTATTGAAAATATACAAAAAAAAATTAATATTAATCATATTAATCCTCAACCTTTAATACTAGAGGATGTGAATCAATTACTAGTTGATACTTTACTTTGCCAAGAAGAACGTTCCTTACCTCTAGCAAAATTGCTCTTTGAGCGCACCTATGGTAATCCTTGGTTTATTCATCAATTACTAAAAGCTTTATATGTCGAAAAATTTTTGATATTTGATTTTTCTAGTTGGAGTTGGTGCTGGGAAATAGAAAAAATTATGACTACTCCAATTTTGAGTTATAGTGTGTCAGAATTGGTGATTAAAAACTTAGAAAAACTTTCTGATCAATGCCAACAAATATTAAAATTAGCAGCTTGTATTGGCAATAAATTTGATTTATCTATTTTAGAGATCGCTTGTAACCAAAGTTCAGAAGAAATAGTTCAAGAATTAGAAATTGCAGTACAAGCTGGTATTGTTATTTTAGTCAATGAGCAGGGGAATAAATATTATCAATTTTTAGGAACTCATATTCAACAAACTTTCTATTCATTGCTTGAAGAAGAGAAAAAAATACTTACTCATCTTAAAATTGGTCGATTTTTGCTACAATGCACTAGTCCTGAAGAAATCGAAGAAAAAATTTTTAATTTAGTTAATCATCTAAATCTAGGAATTAAATTACTTTGTAATAATTCTTTTGAAAATCGCTTAGCTGAATTAAACTTAATTGCTGGGAAAAAAGCTAAAGCTGCAATTGCTTATGAATTAGCAGCTAATTATTTAGATATTGCTTTAGAAATCATCCCTCTATCTGCTTGGGAAAATAATTATAATTTAATTTTAAACATTCATATAGAAGCCATAGAAGTTCAATATCTTCAAACTAATTTTGAGCGTGCGGAAGAGTTGGCAAATCAATTTCTACGTCAAGTTGATGGGGTACTAGAAAAGGTGAGAGTTTATAAAATTAAAATTCATGATTATATTGCTAAAAATGAAATGCAATCGGCTATAGATTTTGGTGTATCTGTTCTAGAATCACTAAACGTATTTTTACCCCATAATCTCCCAGAAAATAATTGTGTTAAACCTAACTTTTCGATACAAAAAGATACCCTTGAATCTTTTAAAAATCTTCCTTCAATGACTAATGCTAATAGTATGGCAGCGATGGAAATCTTAACCATAATTATTCCTCCAGTCTATATAGTCAAGCCACAATTATTTCCTATTGTAGCTCTGAAAATGATTTATCTTTGCCTTAAATACGGCAATTCTCCATTATCGCCTTTTGCCTATCTTGTTTATGGATTACTATTATGTGGCTCGGGCAATGTAGATGCTGGATATCAATTAGGCAAACTAGCCCTGAAACTCCAAGAAAAATTTGATACTAAAGTAATTAAATCCAAAGTAGATTTCATTTTTAACAACATGATTCGCCATTGGCGAGAACCAGCTACTGCTACTCTGGATCATTTTTTAAAGGGTGTTCAAGATGGCATACAAGTAGGAGATATTGAACACGCTTGTTTTCATGCTAAATATTATTGTACCTATCTTTTTTTTGTAGGACAGCCTTTAGTCTCTGCTAACAAAAAATCCTTAGAACAAATTAATACTATCCAAAAATTCAAACAAACTTTTCAGTTAAATTATGCTCGGATTTGGCGACAATTAAATCTTAATCTCCAAGGATTAGCTGAAAACAAATTAATATTAATTGGAGAAAGTTTTGATGAATCACAAATGCTTCCTTACTGGAAAGAAACGAATAATATTACATCTTTATTTGGATTATATCTTGCTAAATTAATTCTCTGTTATTTTCTTAAAGATTACGAAGCAGCAGTTGCCAATGCCCGTGAAGGAAAAAAATATTTAGCAGCAGCAATTGGAACAATGTGTTTTAGCGTGTATTATTTTTATGCTGCTTTGGCAATGTTAGCTCTAGTTTCTTATCGAGACAATATAGACCCCAAACTTTTAGAAGAAATAGTTGCATATCAAGAACAAATAAGAATATGGACAGACCATTCTCCTGATAATTATTTACACAAATATGAGCTAGTATCAGCAGAAATAGCTAGAGTTTTGGGCAACAAAGATGAAGCTCTCCAACATTATGATGAAGCAATAATACAAGCAAGTAAAGCTGGATATATTCACGAAGCTGCATTAGCAGAAGAATTAGCTGGAGAATTTTATTTATTTCAAGGGCGGACGAAAATAGCTGGATATTATTTAACCGATGCTTACTACGGATATCAAAGTTGGGGAGCTTTTGCTAAAGTACAAGCTTTAGAAGCAAAATATTCTGAATTGTTAAATATAATACCTTCTCAACCGTTAAATAGTATCAATAATAATCAAATAGCTTCATTAGACTTATTTTCAGTACTTAAAGCCTCTCAAGCTATTTCTTCAGAAATTATTTTAGACAATTTACTATCTAAAATGATGGAAATTGTGATAGAGAATGCAGGAGCGCAGAAAAGTATTTTATTTTTGCAAGAAAATTCATCTTGGGTAGTAGCTGCCTTGGCAGCCATGAATCCCAAAATTACGGTTTATGTGTCTTATCTACCAGTAACCGAATATGTATATTTCCCTGACTCTATAATTAACTACGTTCAAACTACCCGCAAAACTGTGATTTTAGAGCAAGCTAATAAGCAGGGTATGTTTACTGAAGATCCATGTGTTATTGAGCATCAATTAAAGTCTATTTTGGCTTA